>JAOZTQ010000192.1 GCA_029939085.1 Candidatus Nanopelagicales bacterium | reverse complement strand
GGGAAGAAACACAGCGCAAACGATCTGCCGGTGATCCTGCTGACCGCCAAAGCGGATGACAATACGACTTGGCAGGGTTGGACCTCCGGGGTGAGCGTCTTTTTGCCGAAACCATTCGACAACGACCACCTGTTTGATTGGGTGCGCCGGCTAGTACAGGAGGATTCGACAAATCAATCAGCCCAGGGATCGGGAAGTTCTGATCGAGGCGATGATCAGGGTCTGATGTCCGAGTTTGGGGGGCTCGGCAACGACTAATGCCGACACCGCCCGTTATCCAATCCAATATCCCGTATGTGTTTGCGAGAAGATGTCTCAGAGTCGAGGCAAGTGACTGATGCCAGAGCTCCCCGAAGTTGAGACTTTGTCAGAGTTCTTGCGTGCCCAGGTGGTTGGTTGTACGGTCGCTGACGTCCAAATCGCGGCGCTGGCCGCCATAAAGACCGCCGATCCCCCGATCTCCGCTCTTGTAGGTCGTGAAATCGTCGAGGTCGGAAGATCCGGCAAATGGCTGTGGCTGCGAGCAGCCGGAGAGTCTCCGCTGATCTTGGCGATTCATTTAGCACGAGCAGGTTGGCTGCGCTGGCGGAAAAATCCGCCGGCGACCCCCTTGAGGGTTGGGGCGAAGCAGGTAGCGATTCGGTTTGTCTTTACCGACGGTGATGGTGTGAACCGTGGCGCAATGGACTTGACCGAGGCCGGGACAAAAAAGCGTCTGGCAGTGCACTTGGTGACGGATTTGAATCAGATCCCGGCCATTTCCGAACTGGGCCCAGATCCACTCAGTCAGAACTTTGATGATGTTGCCTTAGCCGATGTGCTCCAAAATCAAGGAGGACGATGGCTGAAAAGCACCCTCCGCGATCAGCGCGCTATTGCCGGGATAGGCAACGCATATTCAGATGAAATCCTGCATCGAGCGCGATTAAGTCCAACAGCCCGTGGTGATTCACTAGACGATGCAGAAATCTCTGCCTTATTTGGGGCGACTAAGGGAGTGCTCACCGAAGCAGTGAACCGGCTCACGCAGCTAGATGTTGCCGAACTGAAGGACGGCAAACGCTCCGGGTTAGAAATACACGGCCACACCGGAGATCCATGCCCAGCCTGCGGTGACAAAATCCGGGAAGTTTCAACAACTGATTCGTCGTTTCAGTACTGCCCGAAATGTCAGACCAACGGGCAGATTCTCGCGGATCGTCGGATGAGCAGACTATTGAAGTGAGCGAGTGTGGGATCGTGCGGCCTCAGGGAGGTTTTGGGTGGCCACGAATGGGTAAATCCTAAGTTGTACCCGCTTTTCCGGGTTAGCTTGGCGCGTCGCAAGGTGCCTTGTGCCCAGCGGATACCCGCAACACTTAGCATCTAGGGAGAGACAACAGGAGGTCCCGGTGGCTGAGCCACAACTTTCCGTGCGAGAAGATTCTGTCCTCGACGCGCTGGAAGCCGAAGCTATTCATATATTCCGAGAGACCGCGGCAGCGTTCCAAAACCCGGTTTTGCTTTATTCAATCGGAAAGGACTCATCGGTTTTACTGCATTTGGCAGTAAAAGCGTTTGCCCCTGCTCCCATCCCGATGCCGGTGATGCATATCGACACCACCTGGAAGTTCAAGGAGATGATCGAGTTCCGTGACCGGCGGGCGAAAGAGTTGGGTCTCGATCTCCGTATCGCAACCAACCATGACGCGATCGCCGACGGCGTCACACCCTTCACACATGGGACTCACGAGTACACCCGTTTGATGAAAACTGTCGCACTGAGAGAAGGCCTGGATAAGTACGGCTTCGACGCTGCGATTGGTGGTGCTCGACGTGACGAGGAACGCAGCCGGGCTAAAGAACGAATCTTCAGTCTGCGCGAACCCGGACATCGTTGGGATGCGCGGAAGCAACGCCCCGAGTTCTGGCGAACCGCCAACACCAGGCTGTCCGAAGGCCAGACCATGCGGGCCTTTCCGATCTCGAACTGGACCGAGATGGATGTGTGGAACTACATCCGGCGAGAGAATATCGAGATCGTTGACCTGTATTACTCACGTCCGCGCCCCGTGGTTAACCGAGACGGTGTCTGGATCATGGTCGATGACGATCGGCTGCCCTTGAACGAGGGCGAAGAGCCACAAATGCGAAGTGTTCGATTCCGAACTCTCGGTTGCTATCCATTATCGGGAGCAGTGGAATCCGAGGCCGCCGATATTGACACACTCATCGCCGAAATGGGTCAGTCGAAAATTAGTGAACGAGCCGGCCGCTTGATTGACGGTGAAGGTGGTTCGTCTATGGAGTCCAAGAAAGCGGAGGGCTACTTCTGATGACTGCTGTTGCAGAAGAACTGCAAGTACTTGAGCGTGCCAGTGATGCACGTGCGGCCGTTTTGCGCATGGTGGCCTGTGGCTCAGTAGATGATGGCAAATCCACATTGATCGGAAGGATGCTGGCCGAAACGGATTCGGTACCGATCGATCAACTGGAATACGCCCGTCAGACCCGTCGTGGTGGTTCAACGATTCCGGTTGGCGAAGTTGATTACTCACTGCTGACCGATGGACTCGAAGCTGAGCGGGAACAAGGTATAACCATCGATGTTGCTTATCGACATATGGATTTGCCTAGTGGACGGCGGGTCATCATTGCTGACGCACCGGGCCACGAGCAGTACACCCGAAACATGGCGGTAGCCGCTTCTACCGCTGATGTGGCAGTGCTCTTGGTTGACGCGCATCGTGGGCTACGCCCGCAAACCTATCGACACCTGACTGTCTGTGCGCTCATGGGCGTCACCAGCATCGTTGTGGCTGTCAACAAGATGGACCTCATCGGTTATGAGCAGGCAACCTTTGAAGAGTTGGCTGGCGGTGTGCGGGGAGCAGCCGCTCGTCTAGGGATCGAAGAGGTGCAGGCGATTCCGGTCAGCGCGATGAGTGGCGCCAACGTTATCGGTGGCAGTGACGATATGCCTTGGTATAGCGGTGGCTCTGTGCTCGACGCATTGATGGACTGGCAGCCTACTGAGGTCACCGGGGATGGACCATTCCGACTTCCAGTGCAAATGATTTCCAGATCCAGTGGAAACTTCCGGGGTTACTCCGGCACCGTGGTGTCCGGGTCCGTGCGGGTAGGCGACCCGGTCGTTGTTGCGGATTCGGGAGTCAAGGCAGAAGTTGATCGCATCGTTACTCCCGATGGTGACCGACCAGCTGCGACCTCAGGTCAAGCCATCACCCTTTTGCTGGATCGAGAAGTCGATGTGACCCGCGGTGACCTACTGTGTCTCGATAACTCCGATCAGGCACAACCCGCTGACCGCTTTTCCGCGGACCTTGTCTGGATAGGTGAAGAGCCACTGGCCCACGGTCGCTCCTATCTGCTTTATGTGGGGCCACGTGTTGTTCCCGCGACGATCACTGCGGTCCGACATCGGCTCGATGTGGTGTCAGGTCGACATGATGCAGCGAGAGTTCTGGAAATGAACGATATCGGCCGAGTAGAGCTCGCGACCGATTCGCCGATACCACTGGACGAATACGAAGTATGCCGGGATACGGGTGGGTTTTTGCTGGTTGACCGAGTCACGAGTGACACGGTGGCCGCAGGCCTGAATCAGCATGCAATGCGTCGCGC
>JAOZTQ010000018.1:1179-12923 GCA_029939085.1 Candidatus Nanopelagicales bacterium | reverse complement strand
TCATCAACGGGCACTCCAGCGACTTCGCTGACCGTGAGCTTACCTCCGACCTGGGCACCGCCTTCCAAGACAGTGATATCGAAAAGTTCCTGAGATTCGTTCACCAGGGTGTGGGCCGCAGACAGACCTGCGATACCACCACCGATAACCACAACACGACGTCTCGGTTCGGTTGAGTCAGCTACGAGCCGCAAGTTAGGTCGGTTCGACTCACCTGGCATACCTGCGGGAGAAACAGTCATGCCTAACTTTTGCATAGGTACCCCTGAGTTGTACAAGAGGGGAGAAAAGGCTCACCCAGTCGTGTCTGGCTCCGGATCCTCGAAAGACTGGCTGTGCAGCCAGTCGACGAGCCGTGTGATTTCTTCCGGATCCGTTTGAGGTAAGACTCCGTGGCCTAGATTAAAGATGTGGCCACGAGCTGCTGCCCCCGCTCGAACTACTTGAGCCGCCTGTCGTTGCACCTCGGTCGCACCAGCAAAAAAAGCAGCGGGGTCGAGATTACCCTGCACGCTGTGGTTCGATCCTATTCTTTCGATGCCGGTGGCAAGTGAGACTCGTTGATCTACACCTACGACTTCACATTCGGGTACTGCCATGTATCGCAATAACTCGCCGGTCCCAACCCCAAAGTGCACTCTGGGCACCCCTAGGTCGGAAACCGAGTCCAACAATGCTCGGGAATGCGGTAAGACCGAGGTGATGTAATCCGCCGGCGACAGCGCGCCCGCCCAGGAGTCAAAGAGCTGAACAGCGCTTACTCCCGCCAGAATCTGCTCACGTAGAAATTGACCACATACTTGGGTCAACCGGTCAAGCAAGTCATTCCACAGTTGCGGTTGGGACCACATGATTGCTTTGGTGTGGGCAAACTCCCGACTCGGACCGCCTTCGATGAGATACGAAGCCAGGGTGAATGGAGCGCCACAGAAACCAATAACCGGGATTTCTCCCAGCTCCGCAGTTAGTTGTCGGATGGCGGCCGTAATGGCGGACACATCTCCCAACTGACCTATGGCCGCGACACCAGCTTCATCGCGCACCGGACTCGCCATAACCGGTCCGACACCCTTCTTTATGGTGACGTCGACTCCAGCCGCTCTCAGTGGCACAACAATGTCACTGAAAAGCACTGCTGCATCGACTTTGTGTCGTCGGATCGGCTGCAGCGTGATCTCGGTGACCATATCCGTGTTGAAACACGCCTCGAGCATGTCTCCGTCACCACGGGTAGCGCGATATTCGGGAAGCGAACGACCCGCTTGCCGCATAAACCACACCGGGATTTGTTTGACGGGCTCACCCAGTGCCGCAGCAACTAATGGTGCAGACCGCGTGGGACCTCGAAGCGGATGATTGTCGGGTAGTCCAGCACCGACCTGGTTGAGAGACACGAAAGATAATACTGCCATGCTGAGCCGGATCTGCCTCTCTGCGGCACTAGCCTGTGATTGTGCCGCAGATGGACAACAGCCAACCCGACGTATTTCAGCGCGCGATGGATCAGGTGCGAAATACACAGGTACGCGCTGAGATCGAGCTTGCCGAAGCCCCCGCACCTCAGCGACTCGCCCCACACGCCGCCGCGCTTACAGCGGAAGTCCTGATCAGAGACGATGAAGCGGCCGGAGGGCGTCTGGTGCTGCTTTTCGATCCCGAAGGACAAGATGCCTGGGAAGGACAGTGGCGTGTGGTCATCTTCGCGCGCGCTAGTTTGGAGCCGGAGATGGCCTCGGATCCAGTTCTGTGTGATGTGGGTTGGTCTTGGCTCGAGGAAGCCATTTCAGCTCATCAGGTGACAGTTGCCGCTTACGGTGGCACCGTAACCCGGACTCAGTCGCAGCCGTACGGAGCAATGTCCGGCCGGGAAGAGAGTGGCGAGCTCGAAGTCCGTGCATCTTGGACGCCAACCGATGGACAGATTGGCGAGCACGTCAGCGTTTGGCTGCAACTATTGGAAACGATGGCCGGACTGGAGCCTGCCGTGCCAGGTGTTACTTCACTTCCCCGCTGATCCGAGCGCGCTGTGAAATGTCGTCCGTCATGCACGATCTACCCCATTCGCCCCGCTTAGCGATGTTCCTAAACGTCGATCAGGCTGTGGGATCCGCTAGGTGTTGCTATCGTCGAAAGGGGCGATTGGAGTTGCCATGGGCGCTACCACCGCTCCGCGGTCTCACCGACCACCCTCTCGTCTTGCGGCACTGATCGTCTCACCGCAAAGTGAACATCGGCAGGCCTGGATCGGCAGTCTCCGTAAAGTGGGCATTGGTCGGGTACTAGAAGCCATAGGCGCCAATGACGCCGTTTTTCGTGGTCGATCGGAAACTGAGCATGGTGTCTGTATCGTCGAGGCCGCACCACAAGATGGCTCGATCATGCAGGCCATTCGCGAACTACGTCGTCAAGGCTGGCTTCGGCTAGTGCTTGTTAGCCCCCGTGGTGACGAGAACACAGTGCGACTAGCGATGGCATCAAAAATTCGCAGTCTGATTGTTCTTCGGCAACGGGACGCGCAGGACCCCGAGGCGCCCCGGCACCCCACGAGTGGTGAGGGCGTTCCCGAACTGTCCAAACGCGAGATCGAAGTCCTTCAGTTCGTGGCCGATGGGCATACCAATCGTGAGATCGGCGAAGAGCTAAGTCTTTCCGCACTCACCGTCAAGAGCCATCTCTCGCGTGTGGGACGTAAACTCGGGACCGGTGATCGCGCCCATATGGTGGCGATTTGTATTCGGGCCGGGATTATCTCCTAGGCCTTGTCCATGTCGCCTTCCTCTAACTTTTCGGCTCCTACTCCGCAGTCAACTTCAACTGATGACTCGAACGCTGCCGTAGAACCGATCACACAACCTGCCGAAGGAGTACCCAAGGTTGTCGATTCCTTCGCGGGTCTGCAAGAAACAGCAGCGGCACTCGCTGCCGGACGTGGACCGATAGCGATTGACGCCGAGCGGGCATCCGGGCATCGCTATGACCAGCGGGCATTTCTAGTGCAGTTGCGTCGTGAAGGTTCCGGAACCCACCTGATCGATCCGCCGGCGATCAGCGATACGACCCCCCTCGCCACCGCATTGAGTTCAGACGAATGGATCCTTCACGCAGCCACCCAAGATCTTCCGTGCCTCAGAGAGTTGGGACTAACACCTCCCAGTCTGTTTGATACCGAACTCGCAGGACGTCTATTGGGGCTGCCGCGAGTAGGTTTGGCCGGGATGACCGAAGACTTGCTGGGGATCGGTCTCGCAAAGCAACACAGCGCAGCTGATTGGTCTCGTCGACCGCTGCCATCGAATTGGCTCGCTTACGCGGCTCTCGACGTCGAACTACTCATAGAACTTCGCGCGGTACTTACAGAAATGCTGAGCGAAGCAGGACGGTGGCCGTGGGCAGAACAGGAATTCGAGTACCTGCTCACATGGCAACCCAAAGAGCGTCCAGACCCTTGGCGCAGACTGCCCGGGGTCAACCGACTGACTGATGTTCGAGACCTAGCTACGGCCCGGGAACTGTGGTTGGAGCGGGACCAGATTGCCCGGCGTGCTGATCAACCTCCTGGGCGTATTTTGCCCAACCCAGCCGTAGTCGCGGCGGTTAAGGCCGCGCCTACTAGTCAGGCGGAACTCAAGTCACTGCCGGAATTCAAAAATCAAAAACGTGCATTGCCGAACTGGTGGCGCGCAATTACTCGTGCACGAGATTTACCCGACGCTGAATTGCCGCCGCTTCGAATCACCGGCGGGATCCCTCATCACCGCAACTGGAATCAGCGAAAGCCCGAAGCAGCCCGCCTGCTGAGTCCAGTTCGGGAAGCAGTGTCGTCGCGCGCAGATGAGTTGGGTATCGCCCACGAAGTTCTCGTCAGCCCCGAGGCGATTCGTTCACTTATTTGGGAGAACGTAGGAAATCCCGTAGACGAAAAGTTGATTGTTGATCACCTCACGGCTCACGATGTCCGGGACTGGCAGCTTGATCTTGTATTGCCGGTAATTGCTGAATCTTGGTTGATTCCGGAATAGCGACTCAACTCACGATCCGTAGGTAACTTCCACCTGAGTACAACGCCTGCGCGGGTCAAGGGCTGCACCCCGGGCGGAAGACTGCGCCATAAGCCCGACCGCCAGAGGGGGTTAACTCTGGTCAGTTACCGACAAGTAATATTGAGAAATGTCCGCTGGGCGCCACTCTGCGCCCCCGGTGAATGGGAGTCATTGTGGCCCGAGAAGTCCGATCAGTTTACTTCGTAGATGGGGCCCGAACCCCATTTGGCAAAGCTGGAAAGAAGGGAATTTTCGCCGAGACGCGCGCCGACGATCTAGTCGTCAACGTCTTCCGAGAACTGCTTCGCCGCAACACTGAGTTGCCGCCAGAGCGCATCGATGATGTCGCTGTAGCCGCGACAACACAGACCGGAGATCAAGGCCTCACCATTGGTCGATCAGCCGCATTGTTGTCGGGTCTCCCCCGATCGGTTCCTGGTTACAGCGTCGATCGGATGTGCGCGGGCGCCATGACGTCAGTCACCTCGCTATCCGCACCAATAATGGCGGGGCTTTACGACGTCGCGCTCGCGGGCGGTGTCGAGCACATGGGACGTCACCCCATGGGAGAAGGTGTCGATCCCAACCCTCGTTTTCTTGCCGAAAAATTGGTTGATCCCGAAGCGCTGTTGATGGGAAAGACCGCGGAGAATCTTCACGATCGATTCCCGCATCTGACTAAGGAACGTGCAGATGCCTATGCAGTGGCGTCGCAGGAGAAAACCGGTAAGGCCTACGCCAACGGCAAGATTCAGCCGATGCTGGTTCCGGTAGCCACCCGTTCCGCCGAAGGTGGTTTTGGATTGGCCACGACCGACGAACCGCCGCGACCAGGCACATCTATGGAAAGCCTGGCAGGTCTAAAGACACCGTTCCGACCCCATGGGCGAGTTACCGCCGGTAACGCCGCCGGACTCAACGATGGTGCGACTGCCGCCATCCTCGCCGCGGGAGATGTGGCCGACGAACTCGGTCTTCAGAAGCGGATGAGGCTTGTGTCCTTTGCCTTTGCTGGTGTCGAGCCAGAAGTTATGGGCATCGGGCCGGTTCCTTCTACTGAGAAGGCGCTGAGCAAGGCTGGTCTTAGCATCGACGACATTGGGCTGTTTGAAGTCAATGAGGCGTTTGCTATCCAGGTGCTGGCCTTCTTAGATCACTTCGGTATTGCAGACGACGATCCCCGCGTCAATCCTTACGGAGGCGCTATCGCTGTGGGTCATCCACTCGCATCCAGCGGCATCCGATTGATGACGTACCTAGCAAATCAATTCGAGGAACAGCCCGAGGTCCGATACGGACTCACCACTATGTGCATCGGGCTTGGTATGGGCGGAACCGTCATCTGGGAAAACCCGAACTACGACGGCAAGAAGGACAACTGATAATGACCGAGACCGATCAGACTATCTCTCACGAGATTCCGCAAACTTTCGCCGATCTAGCTATCGACGAGTCGCTACTAGGCGATGAGGTAGTAACTCATGCCAAGTTACAGTTCATCGATCTACCCAGTGGTGCTGGTCGAGCTGGTTTGATCACACTGGACAACGGCTTCGATCACACCAAGCCGAACACATTTGGACCGTTGGGCTTGATTAGCCTCAACAATGCGCTCGATGCGGCAGAGGCTGAAGATATCGTTGCTCTCGCCATTACCGGTAAACCTTTCATTTTTGCTGTTGGAGCAGACCTGTCCGGGGTCCCGAAAATCACGGACCCGGCACAGGCTGATTCGATTGCACAGATGGGTCACCGGGTTTTGGGGCGGTTGGGATCCTTCAAGGTGCCGACCTTCGCCCTCGTCAATGGCGCGGCCATGGGCGGCGGACTTGAAACCGCATTGCAGTGTAATTTCCGGACGCTGTCGTCAGGCGCTGCCGCTATCGCATTACCCGAGTGCTTCCTCGGTTTGGTACCTGGTTGGGGTGGAACCTATCTGCTGCCTAACTTGATCGGTGCCGAGAAGGCCATCGACGTCATCATCAACAACCCACTGGCGCAAAACCGCATGCTGAAGCCCAAACAGGTTATGGACCTAGGCATCGCCGACATAATGTACGAGCCGGCCGACTTCATTGAGCGCTCCCTACAGTGGGTTGCTGACGTGATCTCCGGCAAGGTTGCAGTTGAGCGACCCGACGTTGACCGTGGTGATGCCTGGCAGTCCGCAGTGGACCGCACTCGAGCCGAACTAGATGCTCGGCTGCACGGTGCCGCTCCGGCCCCTGTGAGAGCGCTAGATCTGATCGAACTGGCTCGAACGGCCGATCAGGCTACTGCGTTTGCCGCTGAGGACAAGGCTCTGGTGGATCTCATCATGAGTGATGAGCTTCGAGCTGGGCTCTACTCTTTCGATTTGGTTCAGAAACGAGCCAAGCGCCCTGTCGGGGTTCCCGACAAATCACTGGCCCGCCCGGTCAACAAAGTGGGTGTTGTCGGTGCTGGCTTGATGGCTAGCCAACTGTGCATGTTGTTCGTGCAGCGACTTGAAGTACCGGTCGTCATGACCGATCTTGATCAAGAGCGCGTGGATAAAGGTGTTGCCTATGTTCACGGCGAGATCGACAAACTGCAGGCAAAGGGCCGGATCAACGCTGACAAAGCAAATCGCTTTAAGGCTCTCGTAACCGGAACTACCGATAAGGCTGGCTTCGCCGATGCCGACTTCGTTATTGAGGCAGTATTCGAGGATCTGAAGATCAAGAAGCAGGTTTTTGCCGAGGTTGAAGCAGTTGTTTCCGACACCTGCATCCTGGCAACAAACACTTCGTCGCTATCGGTTACGGACATGGCTGCTGACTTGAAGCATCCCGAACGTGTCGTTGGTTTCCACTTCTTCAATCCGGTCGCGGTTATGCCGCTACTCGAAATAGTCCGGGCGGAAGAAACTGACGATGCGTCACTTGCCACTGCATTCGCGGTCGGTAAGTCGCTTCGAAAGTCCTGCGTGCTCGTCAAAGACGCACCAGCATTCGTTGTGAACCGACTACTCACTCGCTTCTTGGGTGAGGTCACTAAGAGCGTTGACGAGGGCACACCGTTCGAGGTCGCCGACCGCGCCCTCGACCCGCTCGGGCTGCCTATGTCGCCTTTCGTCCTATTACAACTTGTTGGTCCGGCCGTGGCATTCCACGTGTCCGAAACTATGAACGACGCCTTCCCGGATCGGTTCTACGTCTCGGACAATATGCGACGCGGTGTAGCTGCGGGCATTACCGGAATCTGGGCGTTCGACGAAGCAGGAAACCGTTCAGTGGATCCCAAGGTGCTCGAGTCTTTCGACCAGGGTGACGCGCCACTCACACCGGAACAGGTTCGTGATCGGGCTCAAGACGCCCTTGCCGAAGAAGTTCAGCTCATGCTTGACGAAGGTGTTGTTGCCGACGTCCGCGATATTGATATGTGCATGATTCTCGGTGCCGGCTGGGGCTTCCACTTAGGTGGTATTGCGCCCTATCTCGATCGAGCTGGAGTATCGGAGCGAGTAAACGGTAAGCGTTTCTTGGAGCCTGGCGTCGCTTCCGATCCCCGCTAAGTGCGTCGTCGTAAAAAGAGTTCGCAAGAACTGGTCAACCCACTCGTCTTGATGTCACTTCAGATTAAGGTGCTAGCAAGGTGGAGTGGGTTGACTCATGTTCACGCTTAGTACCACTTATCCCCAAGGGCCTGTTCACCCTCTTTGCGGGCTGGGGTAGTGGTCTCCGTTCGAAGCTTGTCTTCCTGGAGAAGCTCGGGTCGACCGAACAGGTATCCCTGACCAAAGTCGCATCCCATTTTCCGGAGCGCCTCCGCTTGGTCTCGGGTTTCAATACCTTCAGCAGTTACCTTGATATCCAATTCATGTGCCAGATCAATGATGGACGCAACAATACTTCGTTGCGGATTCTTGGCGTCGAGGTCAGCAATAAAAGAACGATCGATCTTGAGCACATCAGGGTTGAGCTGACGAAGTTGCGACAAACCGGAGTAGCCCGAACCGAAGTCGTCGATCGCGATTTGGATACCCGCTTCTCGCAGTGCCGCCACACTATTTTGGACTACGGAATTCACCTCCAATAGCGCACTCTCAGTGACCTCTACGGTCAGACGATGCGGGTCCAGCCCGACTGCATGTAAATGGCTCAAGACATTCATCGAGTAGTTAGGATCTCGCAAGTCTTCGGGTTCGCAGTTCACATGGAGACCTGCACCGGGTTGATCCAACTTGGCTGAATTAATATCCCTCACCGCTTGCTTCAAGACGCTCTGGTCAATGACATTAACCAGATCTTCATTGCGTGCGATATCGAGGAAATCACCTGGCAGCAACAAGCGTCCATCTCGAGCAATGAGACGAATCAGCGCCTCATAAGCAACTACTCTGCCGTCATCTAGTTCAACGATAGGTTGGTAGGCAACCGAGAAGCCATTGCCTGCGATAGCTCCGGCTAACTCCTCACGAACATTAAAAATGTTCTCGGCCCGTTTCCGCATGGCATCGGCGTAGAAGTTGACTTGACCTAGACCGTCGCTCTTCGCGTGATAGAGCGCGAGTTCGCCGCGGCGTAATACCTCCGTAGCATTTAAACCTGTCTCATTAACCACGACTGCCCCGAAGGAAGCAAGCACCGAAGTCCCTGCACCAAGGTCGGTAAAATCGCGTGAGAGTTCATGCTGTAATCGGTTGATAAGGACCGCTGCGTCATCTTGAGCGGCACCTGGAAGAATTATTCCAAACTCATCCCCACCTAGCCGCGCCAATACACTCTCGTCCGGGATAGTTTCTGTCATGCGCATAGCCGTTTCGGCTAGAACTCGATCTCCAACTTCGTGCCCATGAGAGTCGTTCAGTTTCTGAAATCCATCTAGATCGCAAACGACAAAAGCCAAACCCCTTGGTGTCTTTGCTCCAACGTCAGGCACTCCGATTCGGTGAAGTGTCGCATCCAATTGATCGACTAGAGCTTTTCGATTCCAGAGTTGCGTCGTGTTGTCGATCTTCAGTCGCTCACGCATTAATTCTTCCGCCTGCCGCTGGGCAGTGACATCTTCGAGATGAAGGATGATTCGTTTGCCCAGTGAAGCGTCTTCGAAATCCATTCTCCCGATCGTGACGACCATTATTCGTTGGTCGAGGCGATCCGGAGACAGCTTGAGCTCCATACGCCGCGATTGGTTAGGAGATGAATCATCGCTCAGAACTTCTCGTAGTGACTTCTCCAACTGTTGCCATTCATCTAGCTGCATGAGTGCCGCCATCGGCTTTGTTGCGAGGTCTTTCTCTGGTAATCCGAAGAGATCCGATGCCGCGCGATTAGCGGACTCCACCCGAGCCTGATCGCCCATCTCGATCACTATGGTCGCTAGCGGAGCCGATGCGAACATCGCAGCCAGGAGTTGGGCGTCGTTCTGTTGTTTCGTGATATCAGTTCGGACTCCGCCAACTCCGATGAGTTTTCCGGACTCGCCATAGAGTGGGAACCGGTTCGTCACGAATGCTGTTCTTGGCCCCCCAAAAAGTTCCAGAGTCTCTGTGTCGACCCGTGGTTGCTCACCTGACATCACTATTCGATCTAGTTTTTCGGTCTCAACTGCAGCAGTCTTACCGAAGAGTTTTGCGTCATCAAGGCCTGGCTCCAGTTTGTAATGCCGGAAGCGACCGCCGCCCAGGTATTGGTAGATTAACTCATTGGTTGGGGTCAGTATTTTCGTGAACCACACTGGCTCGGAATGACTCAAGAACGCAAAAACAGCATTTCGGTTCCGAGTCAACTCAGTTGCGGCCAACCGGTTTCGACGCAGCAGAAGTACCGCGGCATTCGTTGTCAGCAAAAGAAAGATGGCTATACCTTGTCGCGCAACCGCATCATCGATCGATACCAAATTATCGCTCAAGATCCGCGCAATCGGGACCGCCAAAACCAAGGCACTGACCAATGCACTGCCTCGTCCCGCTCCGTAGCGGATGCTCAGCAGTATCAATATCGGCGACAGTAACCAGGCGGCCAGACCCAGAGCCAAATCTTGTGTGCTGTACATGACGTAAACAAACACTGAACCAACGATCACAGTTGCCACCGCGGCAAATTCGAGCCACCGGCCTTCTTCTGATGAGTGACCCAAAATCATCGTCGGAAGCAAAACCACCAGGGTGCCCAATGATGCAGATCCCCAGATAGCCCAGAAGGAACCGAAGTTGCCGATCTCAGCAACCAGAGCGGGTAAAAGCGTAACCACGGCCACACCCAGCCCGATCACGAGCGGATCGACTGGCGATCGGACTCGCCCATTTGGTCGCCAACGTCTCACGACCATAGCCAAGATTCCCGAGGCTACGAGTGCCGTCATAACCACGATCATTCCGTCGAGGTCTTGCAGCAATACCGCAATGATTATTAGCGTTGCTGCACCGAAAAGTAGGCCGGCAGAAATCCCATTTGTCCCACGAACCACCCAAGCCGCGGCTACACCGGCAGTAAGAATAAACGGCGGGAATCCTTGCGCATCGGTAACTGACCAGTCAACGACATAAGCGAGACCGAGCGACAGTACAACCATGACAGCGTGTCGAACGGTTTTAGACACTGATGGCCACCCCCGCTGATCTTTCGAACCTAGATTACGATAGGCATCCCCAATAGTAGAGGCTCAAATATGCGCCTTAAAGGGGATTACACGCAGCGGTGCCTCTAACGTCTTGGAATCCGCTTAGAGTTCAGCGCGAAACCACTCTTTGCGGATCGACTCGGCAATGCCACCGGCATCCAGTCCAAAGTCAGCCAGCAATCCCGCGCGCTTTCCCTGCTGCGGGAACTCAACAGGTATCCCAAGCGTCAACACGGATGCTTCCGGCACCGCGTCACGTACCGCTGAACCTATGCCGCCATGAACCATATTGTCCTCAACGGTCACAACGAGTCTCGCGGTTCTAGCGAGATCACATAGCGACTCAGGCACAGGTAACACCCAGCGCGGATCTACCACGGTTGTGCCGATACCTTCATCTTTAAGCGCTTCTGCGGCTTCGAGACAACTTTCCGCCATCGGGCCCACCGCCACTAGCAGAACCTCACCTCCTAGCTCCGCTAAAACATCGACGCCCCCCAGTGTCCGCAAAGCTGGAATCTCTTCAGGCAGCGACCCTTTGGGAAAGCGAACCGCAGTAGGCCCAGTATTCGTGGCCAGTGCTTCTTGGGTCGCGGTTTCGAGGGTGTAAGCATCTCGGGGCGCCGCAACCCGTATTCCGGGGATTCCAGCTAGCAGGGACAGGTCCCACATCCCGTTGTGACTAGGACCGTCATCGCCGGTTATTCCAGCCCGATCGAGTACTAAAGTCACCGGCAGTTGGTGCAGCGCTACGTCTAGGAGTAACTGGTCATAAGCTCTATTCAAGAAGGTCGCATATACAGCGACAACGGGGTGCATACCGCCCATAGCTAGGCCCGCGGCACTCGTTATCGCATGCTGTTCCGCAATGCCCACGTCGAAAAAGCGATCGGGAAACTCTTGGGCAAATCTGGCCAGACCTGTGGGTCCCGGCATCGCGGCGGTTATCGCGACAATCTCAGGCCGTCGCCTGGCCTCCGCGATTAGAGTCTCAGCGAATACTCCGGTCCAGTTCGGTGGCGCCGGGGTCGCGGGTAGTCCCGTCTCCGGATCAATTACACCCACACCATGAAAATGATCTTGTTCATCTCGTTCCGCCGGGGCGTAACCTCGACCCTT
>JAOZTQ010000018.1:0-1079 GCA_029939085.1 Candidatus Nanopelagicales bacterium | reverse complement strand
GGTTCGTAGCGTGGCTAAGTGGTTAGCCACACCGCCGATAGTTGGCGCATATGAACGTGCGTTGTCGTTCACCACTATGACCATGGGGCGATCTGCCGCCGCGATGTTGTTAAGCGCTTCCCAGGCCATTCCCCCGGTCAACGAACCGTCCCCAACGACAGCAACTATGTGCCGATCTTGCAGAGTCTCTTGTAGCTGCCACGCCTTAGCCAGCCCATCGGCATACGATAATGCAGTAGAGGCATGGGAGTTTTCGACGAGGTCGTGTTCGCTTTCGGAACGGGCTGGGTAGCCAGACAAACCACCTGGCTGACGCAAACTGTCAAAGTCCTCGCGGCGCCCAGTCACCATTTTGTGAACGTAGGTTTGGTGACCGGTGTCCCAGATGATCTGATCTTGGGGTGAGTCGAATACCCGGTGGAGCGCCAACGTGAGCTCCACTACGCCCAGGTTGGGACCCAGATGCCCCCCAGTGCGTGAGACTCGGTCGATGAGGAACGCTCGGATTTCCGCGGCAAGATCTGGCAGCTCTTCCGCAGGAACTCCCTGCAGATCCGCTGGGGACTCAATACGCTCCAGCACGACTACTCCGATCCTTGATCCCGGACGCCCCGTCGGCTCGCCCTACCTTTATCGTACGGGTAGCGAGGCAGCGCGCACGTCACAGACGCTCCCGCCAGCGAGCCCCAGCGAGCGCAGAAATCACCAAATCAACCTGCCGGCGAGCTTCGACGCTTACCGCACCCTGCGCTTCAATGTCCGCGAGTACGCCATCAAGCTGTGCAGGCGGCAGTAAATGGCTTAGTTCTCGCCGGGCTGACGCGTACGCGGCTCGTAACGCCTCGACTTCACCCGTTGCAGTGTGAAGCACGAGAAGACCCAGAGCCGTCGGGTGTGTCCGCAGACTTGGCGCAGTGCGAAACCCAGGTGGGGCACGATCTAACAGCCAAGGAACAACGCGTTCGTCAAACTCGTCGGACTCGGGTGGCGGAAGGTCTTTAGGCCAGCCCGCTGGCGTCGCACTCCGTCCCACCGATGTATTCCTAGCTGATCAGTGACCGCAAAACATATTGGAGAAT
>JAOZTQ010000191.1 GCA_029939085.1 Candidatus Nanopelagicales bacterium | reverse complement strand
TAGGACTTTCGACTGCCGCAACCGATGAGCTGACGGGGCTCCTCAATGAATTGAGGCGGTCTGAGGGCGACTACTGACGCCCGCAGACCGCCTAGCATTCGTGGTTGTTATGGGCTACTTACCCTTAACCTTTTTCTGGGCTTTCTTGGACGACTTTTTGGCCGACTTGCTTACGGAATCAGCAGTGTCGCTGACTTTCGCCGAGGCGTCGGCGCTCATCTGATTCCAGCCGTCCTTGACGTCATCAACGGTGTCGCTGACGCTGTCGACTGCGTCCTTGGCGGCCTTGGCGGTCTCCAATTTGGACCGGACTACGAGCAGCTCAGCCTCAGTGTTGTCGACATCCGCCTGTGCTTCAGCAACGTAGGCGTCCATTTGCTGTTGGATGAACTCGGTATGCTCACCGATCAGCGGGAGATCGCCGATCTTGTCGACGAGTTTGTCACTTGCCTGTAGGGCCTTCAGCTTGGCTTTGTTCCCAGTCAATTCCGCCTCAAGTTTGCGTGTTTCGGCGTACCAACTAGCGACTTTTGCCTTTGCTTTTGATTTTGTTTCTTCGAATGCCATATCTGAATGGTACCCAGTTGGCCGATACTTACACCTACGCCCGGTGGCTTCTTCTGGCATGGTGGAGGTATGAGTTCTGCGGGTAAAGGCAACGTGCTGATGTTTGTGGGTGCCATGTTGGTTCTTGCAACCTTCTGGATGCTGCTCGCCGCTCTTGTTGAAGGTGCTCCGGTGCGACTTGCGCTAGCGGCCTTGACCGCAATTGGCGCAGTTGCGGTTTTTCGAACCTATGCCGTTTACCTTAAGCGCGACTCAAACCCGCAAGAGACACCCGAAGATCAAGGATGATTTAGCGGATCTAAGGCAGGCTCGGATCTAGATCGGATGTGGCAGCCGCACGGTACGGGTCAGGTTCGGTGCTCTTCACGGGTGCGACCACATTGGGAAGTACGGTGTGGTCTACACCCCAATCTGCCAAGGTCGCCCTGATTTGTTGCTCGGCACTATCGAGTTTCTCGGCAACAATTCTCCGTTCCGCCCATTCAAGTTCCCGATGGCGCAATGCTCGTTCGATACGTTCCATTTTTGCGGGGCTTACGTCAAAGCCGTAGCTGAGGCGGATCATTTGAGGGATGTCTTTTCGGTAGTCATGTCCGTAAGCATCGAAAATCCCAGGCGTTACATCGTCTGCGTTAAGCAGGTCGATGCCAACTAAGATGAATGAGATTAGTGGGAACCAGCGCATCCCCTCGGGAACTCCTTTTGGCCGAGGATATTCATCCGAGAGCCAGTAGGGACGTTGCACCGTCAAGATGGGGCCGAACTTCGGGATGGGGTCGTTGCCGTGGGTTAGCAAGACGACGCGGGCCTTATCAGATACCTCCGGAGAGAGCGCTTCGAATTCCTGGGCTGATTGGACTTCGACCACCATGCCATCTGGATCAACTTCCTCGGGATCGCTAAGCCAATCCCGGCGCCATTTGGAGGCGTAAGGCGTGCCGAGGAAGAGAGCGTGATCAATATCCAATATGTCGAATCCAGCGGTCCCTTCCTTTTCGAAAACACCAAGCGCAGCCTGGCTCCCCAACGATTCACCGAACAGGAGAACTTTTGGCCGACTAGCTTCTGGCATCGACTTGATGCGCCAGGCAAGAGCAGTGAGTAACGCAAGTGTGCTCTCCCATGCGGTGCCAACCCGATCCAAAGAAAGGAAAGACGGCCGCACGGAATACTGCACGCAGACACCCGCAACATTGCCACCGGTCA
This sequence comes from Candidatus Nanopelagicales bacterium, assembly GCA_029939085.1. GTDB lineage: Bacteria > Actinomycetota > Actinomycetes > S36-B12. The sequence goes on along the minus strand of JAOZTQ010000191.1, from coordinate 1,880 downwards.
TGAGTTCAACTGACTCGGAAGCGACGTAGTTGACGTAGCCACTTCCGGTAGCGGAATACACCACGATGTACGGCCGATCGAAAGCGCCGAACCGTTCGAGTTCCTCCATCGCCAGATAGGCGCGTGAGTTGGGCGATGGAGCCGATTCGTATCCAACAAATACCCTGATTGGCTCGACTGCCGGTTCCTCAGTTATGCCTTCAATGTCGGCGGCTGACAACGTCATATTGACGAAACGACGACCTTCTCGCCCAATGGTGCTCCAGTCGATGCTGCTGCGGGGGCCGCCGCTGACATGTGGTGATGTGGGGCGTGAGCGGTATGCCGGTTCGATGGCGCTTCCAGCTCGTTCAGTTGCAGCAGTAGCAACGGCGATCGCACGTTCAATGGTGAGTGCAAGACCTCCCAGCGCGACGCCGTGACCGATCGCTTTGGCAGCGGGACGCAATCCAGGAACAGCCCAACCAATAGCGGAACCCACCCCGCTAGCGACAACATCCTCGATGCGGGACAGACCATAAAGCAAAACCGAGACACCAGCACCTACGGCTATCGCCTGGGTTGGTTGAACCAAACTTGCATTGCGAACGGGAATGCCGAACTGATCGATATCTGTAGCGGTATCGAGCAATCGCCGTGAACGAGCCAAATGCAGGCCAGTCGCAGCAGCTGCTCCTGTCGTCAGGACGACGGGTAGGTTGACGGTTCCCGAATCGTGCTCACCTCGAACCGTGTCGACGGCGCCGTCAACGCTGACTGCCACGGCACCAGCAGCTGCTCCAGTCGCGACCCTAAAGGATGCGGTTCGGGCGACCGCTCGCCAGACACTTTCGTGATCTCGCTGTCGAAGTAGTCTGCGAACGACAAGAGCTGTGCCGAATGCAGTTATATCGGCGGTGAGGACCGCAGCTCGTCGAAGGTGCTCGTTATCGTGGCGTCCACCGATGGCCCGATCTGCGATGGCCTCTAGTGAGGATTGCAGGGTTGCCGTTAGTCCGTAACTAATGGCACCAGCGAGACCGGTTGCGACGGCCTGTTGCACCGTGGTCCGCGGCAAGAGTGAGGTCTCGAACGAAGGACTGATAGATGCAGTGCTGTGCACCAAGCCGGCGGCCTCGACGGTTGATACCCGAGTTCGCAGCAGTCGTTGGCTAAGGTTTGCTATCGCTTTGCCAGATCCACGCCACTGCATAGCATCATTGTGCACCACTGTGTCAACGGTCATGTGACGGTGTGGACTGCGAGAGTGAGCGATGGCTAATAATGCTGCACGGTAAGCGTCCATAGGGCGCTTTGGAGGAATCGATGATCAGTTACGAACGGTTTGCACAGTGGCTGCTGCCGTTCGGTGTGATCGTGGCCCTTTTCGTCGGCTTGATCTGGCCTAGCCCTGGAGAGATCTTGGGTCAGTTGCGATTGGGGCCGCTCGATGCCACAGCAGCTACCGTGATCGTCATTTTCTTAGTGAGCGGTGTAGCGCTTTTGGGTGCGTCCATACAGCGAGAGGCGTTGCCTCGAGCGATCGTCGCAGTGCTCGCGCTCAACCTGATTGCTGCGCCCGTATTAGCAGGAGTCTTTCTAGCTGTTTTGCCGCTGTCCAGCGGATTGGCTTTTGGCTTGGCCGCTATGGCATCGGTCCCGACGACGCTCAGCTCGGCCGCTGTGCTTACCCAAGTCGCAGATGGAGATCGGGTCTGGGGTGCAGCCCTAACGGTCCTCTGTGTCTTTGTCGGTGCGTTAACGGCGCCGCTGGCTATTTCGTTACTGCTCAGGACCGAAGCCACAATCCCAACCGGAACTCTTTTGCTGCGGCTAATCCTTTTGGTGCTAGTGCCACTAGGTGTTGGGTATGGCTTGGCAAGGTTGACTGGTTGGCAGGT
>JAOZTQ010000190.1 GCA_029939085.1 Candidatus Nanopelagicales bacterium | reverse complement strand
TGGAACCATCGCGATATCGCGGCAAATGGGGTCCGGTTCCACGCGGTTGAGATGGGATCGGGTCCGCTCATCTTGCTGCTGCATAGCTTTCCGCAGTACTGGTGGACCTGGCGGCTACTTCTACCCGAGCTTGCTGCTGCGGGTTACCATGCGGTAGCGATAGACCTCCGGGGGTATGGGGGCTCTGACCATACGCCACATGGCTATGACCCATTTACGCTTTCTGCCGATGCAGCCGGGATCATCCGGTCCCTTGGCCATTCTGATGCAGTCATCATCGGGCACGGCTGGGGTGGGCTCATCGCCTGGAGTGCAGCGGTGCTGCGACGACAAGTAGTCCGCGCTATCGCACCGGTGACTATGCCGCACCCCAACATGCTGCGCCGCGCATTTGTTTCTGACCCACAGCAGCGCAAACTCTCAAGGTACGCAATCGGTTATCAGGTCCCATTCCGCCCCGAGCGCAAGCTCTTGCGAGATGAAGCTGCCGAAATTGCCGTCATCTTGCAAAGATGGAGCGGATCCAATGCATGGCCCGATTCATCAACTGCTGAGCAATACCGAGCTGCGATGCAGTTTGGTGCCACTGCTCACTGCGCGCTGGAGTACTACCGCTGGGCGGTTCGCTCGATTCCTCGCCCGGACGGACGTCGATTCGCGGAACAAATGACTGCGCCCATTAGTCAGCCTGTGCTGCAACTCCTGGGGCGAAATGACGGATCTCTGTTACGTCGTTCGTTCGACGGCAGTGAGGATTTTGTGACCGGGCGCTACGAGCGATACGAAATGTCTGGCGTAGGGCATTTTCCGCAAGAGGAAAGCCCGATGGAGTTCAACCAAATAGTGCTGCGCTGGTTGAACTCGCTGTGATCGTTAGCCAGCGACCGACATGCGCCGGGCGGGCTGCCAAGGTTTCGTCCACCCCGCCGCGTCGAACAACCGCGACAACAAGCCACCGGTGAAGCCCCACACCAACATTCCATGCGTATCGAAACCTGGACCGACATAACCCGACGGATGAACGACCTCTACCCGATTTCTAGGATCCAACAGAGATGCGATAGGGACTCGATGGACCTCGGCAACTTCGGCAGGGTCTGCGGCGTGAATCGGGCTAGGGGAACGCCACCAGCCCAGTATCGGGGTCACCACAAAGCCCGAAGGCGGCAGCCATAGATCCGGTAGCGCTCCGAAAACGACTACTCCTTGTGATTGAAGGCCAGTCTCCTCTTCCGCCTCCCTTAACGCCGCCGCGACCGCGTCCTTATCTTCTGGATCGATTGCACCGCCCGGAAAAGCCGGTTGTCCTGCATGCGACCGCATGGTGGCGGCTCGCTGAATCAGCAAAACATCAGGACCTTGCTCGCCGCTACCGAAGAGAATCAGCACAGCCCCGGCTCGTCCACCTTCAGCGGGCGGCAAGAATCGGCTCAGGTCTTCAGGTTTGAGGCTTCGAACTGCCGTGACGATATCGCCTAGCCACTCCGGTAGCTCCGGCAGGACCGGCTCCACCAACCACGCTTCCTGAGTCACTTTTCCCTCTATCCGGTTACTTGCTGGAATGCCTTCTCAATCTGATTCTTAGAAGATATCGGGCGATCAAATCTGTAGACGACGACACCGTTTTCGATTATCCCGTTGAAAGGTGGCCCGACCCATCCCAGATCGATCCGGGTTCGCGAATCAACATCTTGAACCGAAGGAAAGTCGACGTCGAGTTCACTGAGTAAATCCGCCGCCGCGGCCGATGAATCAGCAACATTTATACCGAGTAACGGCCCGTCTGATTCAAACCACTTTTGCAAGACCGGCAGCTCATCGCGACATGGTTCACACCAAGATGCCCAGACCGAAACCAGGATTGGTCCAGACAATTGGGCGATATCGACATCTGGCCCGGGGCCTAGACACGGCAGACCACGCTCACCCGACTCGGGGAAGCCCACACACGCTGGCGCTGACTCAATCTGCTCTGCTTTGACCGCCTCGGGACTGCTTGGCGGATTGACTGGAGTTCCCGCAGCAGACCCGACGTCAGTCGCAGCTGTCGAGCAGCCGGTCAGCAACAGCACAGCACCCAGGCCTACGACAATGAACCTCTGAATCATCCAGTTCTTCGGGATCACTGCGGACCTCGCACTAGTTTTTCGGCCTCAACCGGATCCAACGGACCTAATCCAGCCGACGGACACCACTGCACCACCGGACAGGCACCGCAAGCAGGCTTTCGGGAGTGGCAGCGTCGACGGCCGTGCCAAATCATGACGTGAGACATCTGAGTCCAAGTCTTGCGAGGAAATATGGACATCAGATCGTGCTCAACCTTCACCGGATCATCGTGAACTGTGAATCCCATTCGTCGAGATAACCGACCTACGTGGGTGTCCACTGTGATTCCAGGAATATCGAAAGCGTTTCCCAGCACAACATTTGCGGTTTTACGCCCCACCCCAGGAAGTTGCGTCAGCGCCTGAAGTTCGGCGGGAACCTCTGCTCCATGCTCAGCGACGATTAACTGAGCCAAACCCATCAGGCTGGCTGCTTTGGAACGGTAGAAACCGGTCGAACGGATGATGAGTTCCAGTTCCTGCGGATCGGCAGCAGCCATTTCAGTCGGATCGGGGTAACGACGGAACAGTTCCGGCGTCACGGAGTTAACTCTGACATCGGTGCACTGGGCGGAAAGCACCGTCGCACACAGCAGCTGGAATGGATCCGCAAACTCAAGTTCGCATCGTGCGTCCGGGTAGGTTTCTTCCAGCACCCGCAGAATTTTTCGGGCCCTACGCACCAGAGCCAACCGGGTTTCGCCGGTGGGAGTATCTGATTCAGGTTCGGGACCGCTTGTCACTCTGCCACCCTAGGCGAACCCGCGTGACCGACCAAGGTCACCTGATCGGACTAATTGCCTCAATCTGCATCGAACCTGCAACGATGGTCACGCTAACTGGAAGTAACTACATGAGCTAGGAGCAGCAATGGCCGCCGGAGAAAATCCTAAGTCAGGGTCTACCGGTCGCACTAAAGCTTCGGAGCCGTTGCCACGGGATTCCCGTTTCGATGCGATCGGTACCGAAGAACTTCGCACTATGCGATCTGGCCTCAGCGATGAAGAATCCAAAGTGTCATATTGGCGTCGGCTCATCCAGGCACGCATAGACCTTATTGACAGCAAACAAACCGGCTCCGAACCCGTGGAACAACTGGCCAGACTTTTGGCAGATGCTAAGGGTTCTCATCAGCGCGTTGCTGCCCTCAGCGTTGGACCAGTGGATGACGTTCCGCCCCTCCCCGATCTGGTGGAGCTCTGGCGTCGAGTAATGGATGCCGATGATGATGGCCGGTTGGCCCTTCTCTCTGATCTGCAAGCCGCAGAAGAAGAGTTGAGCACCTATCGGAAAGATCTACATGAACGCTTGGACAGCGTCACGACAGAACTGATCGCCAGGTACCGCCAAGACCCCGATTTGGCCCTTTTAGCCGTAGAAGAGCGACTTGGAAACAACTAGTCTTGTCATTCGGATCGAATCACCGCGTCGTTTAGGTCACACTAGCCACGGTCGCTCTTATTGGAGGAGTACGTGGACGACGTCCTTATGCAGGCGCCGCTCTTTTCCGCCCTTGATCCGGAAGCTGCAGCGGCGCTGCGCGCCGCCACAAATCTGATTCGTATTCCCAAAGGTGGGGT
>JAOZTQ010000189.1 GCA_029939085.1 Candidatus Nanopelagicales bacterium | reverse complement strand
AAGTACCGACTGCGCCAGCCGCGCCGATGATGAGGACATTGTTATCTGGCGAAATAAGTGTTCGTTCGGTTGCTTGTAAAGCCGTAAGGGCAGGGCAGGGAACCGCTGCTGCCGCCGTTACATCGATTCCAGCAGGTAACCGGGCGACTGCAGCCGATGAGACCACGACACTTTCGGCAAGACCGCCGTTACGACGCATATCTTGGTGGACCGCTGCGTAGCGGCCAAGGTCAGACTGATCCCCATCGGGGCCAACGTCAGTGATGATTCCTACGATGTCTTGGCCGAGGACGTGAGGCCAGGACCAATCTGGGAGTCCGGACTTAGCCAACTTCCAGTCCACGGGGTTGAGTCCGCAAGCCAGAACCTCTAAGCGGATTTCTCCTGGACCCGGTGGCGGAACCTCAATCTGGGCCACTCGCATAGTTGCTGGATCACCTGGCTGATCCAGAACAACTGCCGATTGCTCAAGATTGGGCGGCATCGACATGGCTAACCCCCAGACTGTGGATCGCTCCGAGGCTAGCGAAGTCAGTCCAAGGACTTGGCAAGAATCCATGAATCAAGCAAGGCATTGGGACAAAACGGAAGTTGTGCCCGTACACAGCTAGGCCTGGGAGTGACGTCGTGTGTGAATGTCAGGTTCAACACACACCATCTCTTAGTCCCGAGACTAAAGTTCTGCCAAGTTTGGCTCGATATACCCGGTATGGCATATAAACCCTTTCCCCCTAGGGTATTTAATGCCGCCCTTTTCCGGTCGGTACGGAATCGTTTTAAGGCCTGCGAAGACACCGGCTCCAGTGGGGGCTTCACGCTCGTCGAAGTTGTCGTTGCGATGGCAATGGCTACCGCCTTGTTCACCGCGCTTGCCTACGCCGCAACTACTGCGATCAAGTCGACCCAAGTGGGTCGCCAGAATCAGCAGGCGGCTGATCTAGCTAATCAGACGCTGGAAGATGTGCGGTCACTCGATTGGGGAGCGATCGTCAATGACCCAGGAACCCTACAGTGCGGAGTGGACCCCAACCTGGACTGTTCGGGCGACCCATCCGTTGTAGTAGACGGCACCAGTGAGGAAGTCTTACAACAATCAGGCGGTCTGGTGGGGTTGGCGCCAGATGGTGCCTATCCGGTCACCTATTCAACCAATGGTGTGGATTACCAGGTATTTACCTACGTTACGACGCCGACCGGAGGAGACGGGGACTCCCGGAGAATTACGGCGTATGTGAACTGGGATGACTATGGAACTGCTCGAACCAGAGTCGCTTCGACCATCGTCACCAACTCCACACGGGGCTTGCCGCTGCCAGAATTCAATCTGACTTGGGCCAGCACAGTGGATGTAACCGCAAATCCTGGTTCCCGAGCAGTATGGAAAGTGGAGCTGACCAATCAGGGAGCACCGGATTGGTTTAACTTAACGAATGGTGAAGCGGATTCGTTCAATGTGGACTTCTACTTGCCAGATGCCAATGGCGATCTCCCGGATCCATTACCCATTCAGGGTGTGGCTCAGGTACCCGATCAAGCGAGCGGTACTCCGGCGCTGATTGCTGATCAGTCAGCTACCTTCTATGCCGTTTACGACATACCCGCAGAGTCAGCCAATGGAAGCTATTCAGCGTCCGTTGTTGCAACCTCGGTAAGCCAGCCCGATGCCGATTCGGCAACGGAGTCGATCGACCTATCCCTCACCGTTACCGATCAGGTGATTGGGAATCCCGGTGATGGCGGCGCCGACTACTGCCCAGCCAGTTCGGCTGTGCCGAGTTTGGATGTAGTTGGCGGTTACAACCAGGTGGCTTACAAACTGCACAACTCCGGTAATGCTGACTGGCCTGACTACGTGGAAAATCCCGCTGGTAGCAATTCGTTTTGGTTGCCGAGTAATAGCAATGGATTGAACTCCACAACTCAAGATCCCATGGCGATGAATTTCACTGAGGACTTCGGCATCCGAACCTCGAAACTTGATCCCAGCGTCTACCCGGATGCCACGATTTCGGATCTACCCGAAATGCCTTCCATATCCACCGATTTAGAACCCACATCGACTGCGGGCCGTCTGCTGTATCCAGGCACCACGTCGAGTACCAATGTGTCCCAGGTAGCGAACTGGCATGGTGATCGTGAAAACCGAGATTACCGGGGAAACGCCATTCTCCGGCTATTCGTTAAACCAGTGAGTGGCGTCGAGGACATTCAACTAACCGCGCAGGTGTTCCGCTACAACAAGAAAAACAATTCGGGTGCGATCACGGATATGTTGACTCCGACCGCGACCTCAACTTCCGCAACCGGCAGCTCAGTTAGCATTCAAGACTTCAGTGCCTCCTGTGATTCTTTCCAAGAAGTCTGGTTTGAATGGGACGGAATTGCCCTCAATGGCGCCAACGGAAAATCGAAGCAACAGGTACTGGGTGTCCGTGTTTTCAACACTGGTACTGGCTCCGCCAAGTTCTCCATAGCCTATGACCACGAGGGTTATCCGGCCGTGCTCCAGGCGGTGGAAGAATGACCCAGCGCACGGAGGCAAATGACAAGGGGCTCACTCTCGTAGAGCTGCTCGTAACGATCGTCTTACTTGCGATCTTGGGCTCGCTAGTAACCGGTGCTGTGATTGTGGCTTCACGATCCTTTGTGCAAACCAACGATGAGCAGCAGGGGCTATCCGATGCCAAGGTGGTTTTGGATCGGGTGGCAAGGGATATTCGCGAATCGCGAGGTGTGCTCTGTGACGGCGGCTTAGCCGACCCAGAAGATCCCACAAGTGCCGATCCGGAGTGCACGGCTCATCTGCAGCTCTGGCTAGACGGTGTGTGCGACAACCTGCCGGATTATCAGTATCAACCGGAAGAAAAGGTCGACTGGCGGCTGCGTCGAATCGATGACATTCATTTTGATGTTGTGCGACTTCAGGGTGAAGGCACCGATTGTGAGTCGGAGCAACTTGTTGCTACGTCCCTGATAATGCGGGCGTTATTCGAATATGACACACCACAAGTTCCCGAGGACGCGAGCTTAGTCACACTGCGCATGACTTATGACGCGATCGCCGGCGTTGGGGTCGACGCACGAGACGCTACAACAACTGCGCGGCTACGGAACGGAGTAGCACGATGAAACTCGATCGTCTGAAAAACGATGATGGTGTCGGAATCATCTTGGTACTGGGCATCTCATTCATTGTGATTGCACTGATTGCCACCGCTCTGGTACTTGCGACAAACGTGCTCGGGCAGTCGCGGATTAGAACCAACTTTGAGCTATCCCTGGCCTCAGCGGAGGCGGGGATCGATAACACTTTGGCCCTACTGCAAGAAGAATATGACGCAGATCCGGGAAATGTGGATTTCGGAGTCCCCACCGAAGGAGACGCTTGTTCGGTAGCGAGTGGTTTTTCGCATGAAGCGTATCCGACAGCCGGCACTGACTCAGAACAACAAGTGTGGGCACAGCAACAGATGCAGACGATGTCGGCTTTTGAGGAATGCCGAACCACTACGGATGCGGGGGAATTCGTGGTCTTTAAACCCAAACCGCCCAGTGCAACCGCTAGCGGTTCAGCCGGTCGAGTTTATGCAACCGGTGCCGCCCCGACATTCGAGGAACCCGAGCAGTCGTTACGAACGCTTCGCGTCGACTATCAGTTCCTGCCCTATAAGCCGCAGCATGCCATCCTCACCTCAGGTG
>JAOZTQ010000188.1:1881-3704 GCA_029939085.1 Candidatus Nanopelagicales bacterium | reverse complement strand
CAGGCGCCATCCATCGATACCTGCACCTCCTGCTCATTGACTCCAACCACCGAAATGCAACCACCATGTGAGTTAGCCAGATTGCCAAGATCCGAGTCGATAATCTGTGTCACTGCATTACGTAAGGATTGCTCTTCTGACATGAAATCCGAGAAGCGCAGCGATCCTTCGGTCGCCAGCGTAACGATTTGCTGATTGAGGGATCGAGCCAGCTCAGACCAAGCGATATCGGAATCCTTAGTCACGGAAATAGCTCCGGGAACGACTTCGACGCATGTCACGCCGGGATAGCGGCCCAAGGCTTCGAGCGCTGGCGGCGCAGGCTCTGTTTGTCCGGGGTGAAAGCTGCAGAAACCAGTAACGAGATGATCATGGATCACCCACGTGAGGATGTCCTTATTGGGATTCCTTTCAGTGTGCATCCGCATTGGACCCAGTTCACGCTCCCGTTATCGACGCGGTGACGTTGTATCCAATGAAGGCGGCAACCCACGCAAGGGCGAAATACGTAATAAAGGTCAATAGCGGGTACATACCGCTGCCAGTCTCACGGCGCATGATTGCCACAGTTGACATACATTGCAGCGCGTAAACGAAGAACAGCAGCATGGCGGCCACTGTGGGTGCGTTATAAAGCGGACTACCGTCCGGCCGAGTTTGCGCCTCGAGCGAGTCGGTTACTGAGTTGTCTGAGTCGGGGTCTTGGGCCGCACTTATCTGACCCAAAGTGGATACGAACACTTCGCGAGCCGACAGTGAACCTATGATCGCGACATTGATCTCCCAAGTGAAGCCCAGCGGAGCAAATACAGGTTCGACAGCCTTGCCCACACTTCCGGCGACTGAGTTCTCAAGTTGGTAGGAGTTTGCTTCGGCTTCGTCGAGACCCGGAGGCGGTGTCACCTGAGGGATGTGTAACAAAACCCACAGGATTATTGAGGTGCCGAGAATAATCGTTCCGGCCTTTTTGACGAAATATTTCGAGCTGTCCCAGCACTGGACCAGGACTGCTTTTAGACCCGGAACTCGGTATGGCGGCATTTCCATATAGAACGGCAGCACTTCGCCCTTAAGAAAAGTCTTCTTCACAATGGCAGCACCAATAATGGCGCTGAAGGTGCCCAGTAAGTACAAGCTGAACAGGACTAGTCCTTGGGCCCCGATCGGACCCCAGATAGTTTCAGCGGGAACGAACGCTCCGATAAGCAGAGTGTAAACAGGCAGACGCGCGGAGCAGGTCATCAGAGGCGCAACCAGAATTGTAGCTTTCCGGTCTTTCGCAGCAGGGATTGTTCTGGTGGACATGATTCCGGGGATGGCACACGCATATGAGGAAAGCAATGAGACGAATGCTCTCCCCTCAAGTCCAAACCTGCCCATAAATTTGTCCATGAGAAAGGCAGCCCGGGACATATAGCCGACGTTTTCCAGAAACGAGATCATCAGGAAAAGTAGAATGATTTGTGGCACGAACTCCAGTACGGTCCCCACTCCCGCAAGGATGCCCTCACTAATCAACGCAGAAGGAATCTCCCAGGGGACATACTCTTCAACAAGCTCACCTAGCCATGCGAAGAAGTCGCCTACGTAGTCTTGAAGTGGTGCTGCCACGGTGAACACGACTTGGAAGAACGCGAACATCACCAGTAAAAAAACAATCACCCCGAAGATGGGGTGAAGCAGTACCGAATCAACGATGCGGCTTGCTTTGTGTCCGTGCGGTGCTACGTGCAGGACTGATTGCATGAGGGAGTCGATCCAGGCGGCCCGCTCGGCAGGATCACTGGGCGGCGGTAGCGGAGGAGTCGGCCACTCGTTGGCAG
>JAOZTQ010000188.1:0-1781 GCA_029939085.1 Candidatus Nanopelagicales bacterium | reverse complement strand
TCATCCTCAGTAAGCCGGCCCTCGAGTGAATCTAGAACTACCTGCTCGTCGGGGCTGACCGGATCCAGGCTGTAGGTTCCGGGCAAATCCTCTATGACGATAGTTTTCCCACCGACTTTGACCTTGCCCTCGGAGCGGGTAACTGTGACCCCGGGGTAGTTGCCCACCTTCGCTCGGAAGCCGGTTAAGCCGTTAAAGATCGTGGTCTTACCGGCATTCGGGCTACCGATGAGGGCTACCCGAAGGTCGTGCGCTACGTCGCTGTCGTCCGCGTGACCGGTTTCATGACAGGACATCTTCACCCCTTACTACGTCTACCCGATTTGCTTGATCCGACCGCAAACAAATTTCGTATCCGCGAAGTCGGTAGACCGTTGGATCCCCAAAGGGTGAGCGACGCATGACTTCTACGTCAGTTGCGGAAAGAAAACCCAGGTCGGAAAGTCGACGAGCGACTGGATCTGACTGATTTCCGTTAATGCCACTAATTTTTCCGATTTTTCCTACGTCTACGTCGGTCAGAGTCATATTTGACGCTCCTTGCATTCGCGTGCGGGTTAGGGTTCGTCTGGTCTGCTCTTAGGCGACGGCGTGCGGACCTACCTTCCGATTTATTTCGAAAGTTTCCGCAGATATTTGTCCATGTTGACCATTTGGTCCCCGGTGTCACCCGTGAAGCCTGCGACGTTCATATATTCCACGACGTCACCAAACAGCATCATTTCTTCGCGTTGTTCGGCGACGAACCACTGCAGCATGTTGAACGTACTGAAGTCGTCCTCCGCAAAGGCCGCTTTAGTTAGGGCATTTATTTGCTCGGTGACTTTTTTCTCATGAGCGTAGGCCGAGTGGACCATGTCAACCAGGCTCGTCCAGTTTGCTTCCGGTGCCGGAATCGGTTGCAGATTTACAACGGCGTCAGACTCAATCATGTAGTCGATGATGCGGTCGCGGTGTTCGATTTCCTCCGCCACATGTGATCGGAAAAAAGCGCCGGCGCCTGAGAGCCCCATGGCTTCGCAGGCCAAACTCATCTGCAGATACAACTGCGAGGCGGCTAGCTCACTGGTTATCTGGTCATTGAGCTTGTCAGCTATGGGTTCGCTGAGGAGCATATTGAGTCCCGCTTTCTGCAGAAATTGAAGAAGTAAGGTAAGCCTAACCTAATTTAGTTTTTCATGCGTACCGAGTGCAGACTCTGAAACGGGAACGCCCGAGGGAACCCGAAATTGTCAGCAACCCAGTAATCGCGCCCCGATCGCGGCGAGATAGTGCTAGACGTAGTGAGTGTGGCTTGAGAACTTCTTCTACGAGTTCCCGGTCTGGGCCTGTTTTGTAATCGCCTTCATCCCGGCAGCAGTGACAGCAATAGTGGTTCGACCCTTCGCGAGAACTCTTATCGAAGACGGTGGAACGACTGTCTTACGGGACCGTGTCTTTGGATTAGCTTCGGCCGCTTTCGTATTTATTGTGGCGCTCTCGACCAATACGTTGTGGAATCAGGACGTTGAAATCGCAAACGCGGCTCGCTCCATGGTCACCTCGAGTCAAGAAGTGGCGCAAACCGCTGATCGAGAATCCGTACCAAATAAGGACGAGATCGAAGCGTCCCTGAATGAGTTCTTGACGCTGGTTGCAGTTAATGAAACCGAACAAGGTCCGCTGCTGGGTGATCGTGATGTGAATCAGAGTCTCCGTGATTTACGTGAAGTGATTTTCGGTAATGAGCTCAGTGATCAGCAGTACAGTTCGCTAGATCAGAGTTATCAGACGTTGGTTGA
>JAOZTQ010000187.1 GCA_029939085.1 Candidatus Nanopelagicales bacterium | reverse complement strand
CGCGACGATTCACTTCTCACTCAACGCTTGCTCGGCCAGCAACATGGCACCAATCACGCCAGCATCTGCGCCGGTAGCAGCGGGGACAAGATATTCATCGATACGTTCTAAAAGGACTGGGCTATCGACGTAGTTGGCTAATGATTTGAGTAGTAGCGGCCGGACTCGCTCGAGTAGTCCTGGGGCTAGCCCTACGCCGCCGCCGACGGCGATTCGTCCAGGTGACAGAGTGCAGACGATAGCGTGCAGGCCTGCGGCCAGATAAGCCGCTTCTAAATCCCAAGCAGGATGTTGCGCTGGCAGATTTTCGCCGCGCTCACCCCACCGCGCTGCTATCGCGGGTCCGGCGGCTACTCCTTCCCAACAATCACCGTGATACGGGCAGACCCCATCGAATGCTTCGATTTCACTTGCTGGCCGTGGAATGCGAATATGCCCCATCTCAGGATGGATGAGCCCGTGGAGTAGGCGTCCGGATTCCAAAGCGCCACCGCCGATGCCGGTACCAACGGTGAAATAGGCGAAACAATCGACTGCTCTACCAGCACCACATCGATGTTCCGCCAGTGCGGCTGCGTTGACGTCAGTATCGAAGGGAATCGGGACGTCACCGGATAGGCCTTTACCTTTGAGTGCATCACGCAAGGCCGATATGACATCGAAGTGTTGCCAGCCAGGTTTGGGGGTGCTGGTTACGTACCCAAATCGATCAGAGGAAGGGTTGGGATCACACGGGCCGAAACTTCCAAAACCGATGGCCTCGATTTCATCGTGTTTTTCCTCTTGCTCGCGGAAGAACTCGGCCATCTTGATGACGGCGGCCTGAGGATCGATACCAGTTGGGAAGGATGTTCGCGCAACGAGTTGCTCTGGATCGTGGGAAACAGCGCAGACGATCTTGGTGCCACCGGACTCGACACCTGCGTACATAGAATCTCCTTGCTGCTAACGACTCAGTTCATTCCGTACCACGTGAGGGATAGCCTGCCGCCTGAGCCGCGACGTTGCCATCTGTCCGGTGGGGTTTCTTGTTTCCATTCGGGCCCGAGTAAGATCTGACACTGTCATCAACTTCACGGCGCACATATCGGCGCACTCGTGGTAAGGAGCGAATCGTGTCGGACGAAGCATTCATCTATGAGGCGATCAGGACGCCCAGGGGAAGAGGCAAAGCCAACGGTTCACTGCATGGCGTGAAACCCGTCAGCCTGGTCACTGGTCTGCTGGACGAACTGCAGACCCGCAACTCGGAACTGGATCCCAGTCTGATTGACGACGTGATCCTTGGATGCGTTTCGCCGGTTGGGGATCAAGGTGCTGATATCGCGAAAACCGCGGCTATCGCGGCTGGGCTGCCTGACACGGTTGCCGGGACACAAATCAACCGCTTCTGCGCCTCTGCTCTCGAGGCAGTAAATATGGCGGCTCAGAAAGTAAGAGCTGGTTGGGATGAGCTCGTGGTCGCGGGCGGTGTTGAGTCCATGAGTCGCGTTCCCATGGGGTCAGACGGTGGTGCTTGGGCGATGGACCCGGAGACCGCCTATGACACCTATTTCGTACCGCAGGGCATAAGTGCCGATCTGATCGCTACGACCGAAGGATTCTCGCGGGATGACGTGGACGCATATGCGGTCGAGAGCCAAGATCTTGCGGCAGCTGCCTGGAGCGCAGGCCATTTCACCAAATCGGTGGTCCCAGTGCGGGATATCAACGGCGTGACTTTGTTGGATCACGATGAACACATGCGCCCGGGAACGACGATGGCGGATCTGGCCAAACTCAAACCATCATTTGCCGGTATCGGCGATATGGGCGGTTTTGATGCGGTCGCCCTGCAGAAGTATCACTGGGTGGAGCGGATAGATCATGTGCACACCCCAGGTAACTCCTCCGGAATTGTTGATGGTGCGGCCCTCGTCTTGGTCGGTAGCGAAGAAGCTGGTCGTAAGGCCGGTATGTCTCCGCGTGCTCGGGTCGTCTCGACCGCTGTGAGCGGCGCTGATCCGACGATTATGCTGACTGGTCCAACCCCCGCGACCGAGAAAGCTCTGCGGCTGGCAGGTCTAACTCCCGATGATATTGATGTCTGGGAACTCAATGAGGCTTTTGCGGCGGTGGTACTGAAGTGGATGAAGGACTTTAACCTCGACCGCGACCAGGTAAACGTTAATGGTGGCGCCATCGCGATGGGCCACCCGCTAGGTGCTACTGGAGCGATGATCCTCGGCACCGTTGTGGATGAGTTGGAACGTTCGCAGGGTCGCTATGGCCTAGTCACCCTGTGCATTGGTGGCGGTATGGGGCTGGCGACCATCATCGAGCGAGTCTGACCGGGAAAATTGGAGAGGATCTGAGAGATGACTACCAACATGATCAACTGGGATATGGATGCCGATGGCATCGTAACTCTAACCATGGATGACCCGGATCAGGGTGCCAATACGATGAACCAAACTTTTCAAGACAGTTTGCGGTTAACCGCCGATCGGCTTGAAAAGGAAAAAGAGAATATCTCCGGCGTCATTTTGACGAGTGGCAAGAAGACCTTCTTCGCGGGTGGTGACCTTGGGCTACTACAGCAGGCTGTTCCAGCGGATGCCGCGACCATCGCGGATCAAATTGAGTCAATGAAAACCGACCTTCGCCGAATCGAGACTCTGGGCCTACCCGTTGTGGCTTGTATCAATGGTTCGGCTCTCGGTGGTGGTTTGGAAATTGCGCTCGCGTGCCATCGCAGAGTCGCATTGGACGCCAAGGGTTCCCAGATTGGACTACCGGAAGTAACGCTTGGTCTGCTCCCAGGTGGCGGCGGTGTTGTGCGCACCGTCCGCATGTTCGGACTGCAAAAAGCTCTGATGGATGTCCTTCTGCAAGGACAGCGACGTAAGCCGGCCAAAGCCCATGAAGTCGGTTTAGTAGATGAAGTCGTGGCGACAGTGGACGACATGCTGAGCTCGGCTAGAACCTGGATTAAGGAAAATCCAGAAGCAGCACAGCCGTGGGACAGTAAGGGTTACAAAATCCCTGGGGGCACACCCAGTAACCCCAAACTGGCGCAAATGTTGCCGGCATTCCCGGCGAATCTGCGGAAGCAGGTTAAGGGTGCCCCGATGCCAGCGCCGCATCACATCATGTCTGCAGCCGTGGAAGGCTCGCAGGTTGATTTTGAAACAGCCTCCCAGATTGAGACCCGCTACTTCGTAGATTTGGCGACGGGGCAAGTATCCAAGAACATGATTCAGGCCTTCTTCTTCGATCTGCAACACATTTCGAAGGGCGGCGCTCGTCCAGAGGGGTTCGAACCATATCGGGCCGAGAAAGTTGCGGTGCTGGGTGCGGGAATGATGGGTGCCGGTATCGCCTATGTCTGTGCGCGAAATGGCATGGAGGTGGTCCTCGCCGATGTCTCGCAAGAGTCTGCAAATAAAGGCAAGGACTATAGCCGCGGATTACTTGATAAGGCCGTGTCCCGAGGCAGGATGACTGAGGCGCAGCGAGACGATGTGCTCGATCGGATAACTGCGACAGACAATATGCAGGATGCCAAGGGGGCCGATCTACTCATCGAGGCTGTCTTCGAGGATCCAGCGCTCAAATCAGAGGTCTACGCCCAGATCGAGCCGTTGCTTGCAAATGATGCCCTGTTGGGTTCCAACACATCCACATTACCCATCACCGGTTTGGCTGAAGGAGTCAGTCGGCCCAAAGACTTCATTGGGC
>JAOZTQ010000186.1 GCA_029939085.1 Candidatus Nanopelagicales bacterium | reverse complement strand
GAGGGTGATGCCCCGCTAGGGGATGAAGAAGCCGATAACGCGTATGAGTTCTTCGGTGAGTTTTATGACATGTTGAACACCTGGTTCGGTCGCGATGGGTACGCCGGCGATGGCCGCATGATGCGGGGCAACGTCAACGTGTATGAGGACGGCAGTCCCTATCAGAATGCGTACTACAACGGTGATCAGGTGGTCTTCGGCGCAGGTCTTGCTACCGATGACATCGTGGGACATGAATGGACCCACGGTCTGATCGACCACACCTCACGGTTGATCTATTACGGTGAATCCGGAGCGATGAATGAGTCCATCGCCGATGTGTTCGGTGAGTTCCTAGACCAGCGCAACAACTACGACGAGAATGCTGGATCATGGCGAATCGGTGAAGACTGGAAAGCAATCCGCAGCATGTCCAACCCCAATAGTTTCGGCGATCCCGACACCCGACTCGGCACCTACTGGTACACCGGTGATGGAGACAACGGTGGCGTGCACATCAATTCAGGAGTGGGGAATAAGTTTGCCCATCTGATCACCGCCGGTGGCACTCACAACAACTACAGCATCTCCGGTCTCGGTATCGAAAAAGCCGCCCGCATCATCTACGGCGCCAACCTCCTGCTGACCAGCAGCTCGGACTACCTCGCCTACGGAAACGCACTTAATCAAGCCTGCACCACCTTGATCGGTGACCACGGCATCACGACCGGGAACTGCACCCAAGTCACCGCCGCCACACAAGCCGTCAACATCTACACCGACCCCAATGCCCCGCCACCAGCAGACGCCGCCGGAAATAGCTTCGCTACCGCTACCCCACTACCCTCAGGTTGGTCGGTGCGAGAAACCCTGTATGCCGGTGACAGCGACTACTGGTCATTCACCACCAACACCACCAAAGACATCACCATCGTTCTTGACGAGTTACCCACCGACTACGACCTCGAACTCTACGACCCCACCGGCAGTCTCATCACTTACAGCGAAAACCCAGACACCAACAGCGAAACCATCACCCGCACCCTCACCGCAGGAACCTACGTCGCCCGCGTCTACCCCTGGAACACACCAACCACCGACACCTACCGACTCACCGTCACCCCACCCGAAACATCAGAGCCTGCTCCACAACCACAACCTGATCCGAAGCCTGAGCCAGCTCCTCCGGGCGACTCACTACCCGAGACAGGAACGGAAACTACAGCACCTCCGACAACAGGTGGGTCAACTCCAGCAGTGCAACGGCCAGGCAAAGTCAAGGGCCTCAAGGTCAAGGCAAATGCGCGACGCCTCAAGGTGACATGGAAACCGCAACAAGTTGTCACCCCGGACTATTACCTACTTCAGGTCAAACGGAAACTTGCTAAGAATCGGAAAGCCAAGCAAACAGACTGGATGCAGACCAATAAATCGCGCATCACTCTCAACAACAAAATGACTGGCGCGATGCGCTTCAAACGCAACGCTCAATATGTCTTCAAAATCCAATCAGTTACTGCTGGTGTCCGCGGCAAGACGGTCAAGATCCGGCATCGCACATAACGACCGTCACTCAGCCTCCACCTACTCGGGAAGGGGGAAATCACAGTTGATGTTTTTCCGCGGTAACTCACGCTTCAGCAGATACTTAGTCACTGGCTTATCGATACATCCAACTTGGGATGGATAAAGACCATGGAAAGATGTATTCACTGAAATAAGTCGGCTGCCGCGAAACCATTTATTTGTTTCCTTGGCACCCTTAAAGGGTGTGGCCAAATCGTACTTACCCGATAACAGCAACAGCGGCGTACTGGTGGTCACTTTATTGTCCACAGCTGGGATTGGGTCTACTGGCCGAGGTAAACCGCGACACATGGAGCCGAAGTTGGCGCCATTGAGTCCGCCGATCTGACCAGCAGGCAACGTAGTTTGGTTATCACCCAACTCATCTGCGATTTTCGATACTGAGGGTCGACCCCGCAGATCGACACAGTTGATCAGCCGCGTGAGTATGTCACTTGAAGGTCCCGTGCGTTTAGCGTTGTCGACTGCCGTGGCAATGTCGGCTCTATTCATTTGAACGACGATGCCCTCGCAACCTGGCAAACCGAGCTCTGTGACAAGCACGCAGATCGTTGAAACTAGGGGCGGTACACCGGTCGGACTGCGACCCGCTCCAAGAACCAGACTCCAAAGATCCAACCGAGTAAACACGTTTTCCTCATCAAGCAAGACGGTCTGGTCGTAGAGGAAATCGTTGAGAGAGCGGTAACCGACCATAACTGATGGCGCCAAAATGCTCTCCAGATAACGGTAGCTTTTTCGAGCGCCTTCACTGTTGTCGGGTGCGTAGTCCTCGACTCGCAAATTTGGCTGGGTCACGGCGTCGAGACCTACTGCGCGGACATTGTCCGGAAATCGCTGCGCGTACACTTTTCCAATCGTTGTTCCGTAGCTATACCCCCAGTAGGTAAGCTTTTCGTCCCCCACCGCCGAACGCATCGCGTCCAAATCCTGCACAACATTATTGGTTCCAATGTATTCAGCCCACTCTTGGCTGTTGTTGTTGCAGTAAGCCGCGGCAGGACCGATGGCTGCGTTGAGCGTCTTGACTAGTTCCTTCCATGTAAAGGGCCCGATGGCAGGAAAGAACTCCGGAGCTCCAACTGCGCTGGGGCAGTCCTTCAGCAAAGGGTCCGTTTGTGGAACTCCCCGGGGATCCCATGCAACTAGATCGAAGTTTTTTCGGAGCTTCTTACTCTCTTTGAGGATGCCTAAAGCGGTAACTCCAGAGAGCCCGGGACCGCCTGGATTTGTGAAGAGGGAACCGATGACTTTACTGCGCTTACTCTTTGACTTAAGCCGGTACATCTTTAGGCTGAATTGCGGACCGTTAGGTTGACTCCAATCTCGGGGAACCCTCAGTCGGGCACAATCCAACGGGGCTAACTCCTCGGCCGCGCACGCTTTCCACCGAACACTCTGGGAACCCCTCAGCTTGTTTGGAGGCTTCCGGTCACGCAATACCGATTCACTGCCATTCGTTGAAGTCGAAACAGATGTCTCTTGCTTCTCTGCAACCGATCCGTCGACTTCAGCAGCGGCTGGCGGCGTCGCTAGTGCCACTGAAATCGCTATGACCGCAGCGGGTATTAACTTTTTCTGCACAGCTGGCCTTTCGTATCCGACACCGTGACCCTATCGGCCCAGCAGTCGCATCCGCAGGACGGTCCCACACTCCGACTACCATGCGTCGCAAAATCGAATAGAAGATTGAATTTGAACGCGCGGATCCCACGAACTCTGTGCTCTGATCAGATCATGCCCCAAGGATCTTCTCCCCAGGTTGCTGGCTCGGCAGACCCTGCATCGCTGCCGCGTGGCACACGTATTCTTATCGCTAGTTTCGGATCATCGGGAATTCTTCATCTGGTTCGGCCCTCGCTCTTTCGCGACCTTATCCCCAAACGATTAGGCAATCCCAAACCATGGGTGATTGGGAGTGGAATAGCAGAGCTCATCTGTTCTTTCGGACTCGCTACTCGACAAAAATGGGCTCCGACCGCAACGGCAGTCACCCTCGTAACCATTTGGGTTGGTAACGGAGAGATGGCACTGCGCCTTCAGCGGGATCCTCGGACTCCTAAGGTATGGCGTGCTGCCGCTTGGCTCAGGCTGCCGCTACAAATACCGTTGATTTATTGGGCGTGGAGATCGCCTACGAGTTAGCCGTTGGCGG
>JAOZTQ010000185.1 GCA_029939085.1 Candidatus Nanopelagicales bacterium | reverse complement strand
GTCCCGGGTTCCCGTAAGGTGCCAAACACGAATTTCTATCGCGCAGCTGAACACGCAGATGACATCGAGGCATTCGGGCGCTACGCGGCCGACCGCATCGAAGAGGCGATCGAGATGGAGGGGCCCGAAACGGTTGCGGCGGTCTTTCTAGAGCCGGTGCAAAACTCGGGAGGTTGCTTCCCGCCACCGCCGGGGTATCTGGCACGGGTACGTGAGATCTGCGATCGACATGATGTGATGTTCGTGGCTGATGAGACCATTACGGCCTACGGGCGTATCGGTGACTTCTTCGCGATGAATCGATTTGGTGTCACTCCCGACATCATCACATCGGCTAAAGGTCTGACCTCTGGTTATTCGCCACTCGGCGCGATGATTGCTTCGGATCGACTCTTTGAACCCTTCAAGCACGGCAGCACATCGTTTTTGCACGGCTACACATTCGGAGGTCATCCGGTATCAGCTGCGGTAGCGATGGCGAACCTAGACCTGTTCGAAAAAGAGGGAATCCTGCAGCATGTGCAAGATAACGAAGGGAACTTCCTGTCGACCCTGAGCAAACTTAAGGATTTGCCGATCGTGGGTGATGTGCGGGGCGCTGGATATTTCTACGGCATTGAGTTAGTCAAGGACAAGGAAACGCGCGAGACCTTCAACGAAGATGAAGCGGAACGCCTGCTGCGCGGATTCATGTCAAAGGCTCTCTTTGAGGCAGGTATATATTGCCGCGCGGACGATCGAGGTGACCCGGTCATCCAGTTGGCACCTCCGTTGATTATTGGCCAATCAGAATTTGATGAGATCGAAGGCATACTTCGTGGCGTGTTAACGGAAGCGTGGTCCATCCTGTAGGTGCTGCAACCTCACGGCTCACAGTTGTGACTGTGCCCTATTGCTGTGGCGACATGCGGCTGGAGAAATCCCAGGTGCTTACAGCTAGATCCTCGAGAACCACGGCTACCTCATCAGCCGCCCGTTGGAGTAGCCACTGTCGCAGTTCTCGGTTTTCTTGACCGAGATACCGGTCGAGTAGGTGCAGCAGAGTTTGTTGGCCGTCCTCGGCTGCAATTCGCGCCGAACCGTAACCTCTGACACCCCGGTAGGGCGGTTGGTCGGCAGCTACTTCAAAACCACATCGAGGGTTACGACCCAGGCGGGCTACGAGAACTGAGTTCTTTTGCGTGGCACACCACAACCGACCAGCTTCATATCGAAACCACATGGACTGGACCATGGGCCATTCCCCGGCCGTGGCCAGACGAATCGGAATCACGGAGTCGGACAGAAAGTCGCCGATCTGTTTCGCATCCCAGGGCCCAGAGACGATCCCAAAAGGAGCCTGCGGTTGTGTGAAGTCGGCCACGACGCCATGGTGGCAAGAGGATGTCGATGTTGCTCGATGGTGGTGACACCGCCGTCTGTCGATTTAGTGAGATTTTGTCGTCACTTCATGACAGGCTGACTCCGTGGAATCAGGCGTGATCCGATGAATGCCGGCGAGGGGCACGATTCGGATCCGGTTTATCTCGATGTTGAGGATGGCCGGCTTCGTATCGGTGGCGATCTTGGCGTTTACGTTGAGTTACTTGGGTTATTCAAGGCTGAAGTAGTAGCCGCTCGTGAAGAGCTTGCGGGAAACCGTCTGCATCGCGAGGGACAAGCAGCGGTTTTACATCGATTGAAGGGTGCCGCGGCCAACCTCGGGGCCACCGCATTGGCACAAGCTTGTCGCGCAGGTGAAGAGGCAATTGCAGCTGACACTCAGCTGGACTTCAATCAACTCAACGAGATAATCCGGGAAACACTCTCGGCCATTGAGGCCGCGTCAGGTGCACAACGGGGTGGCGAAGTTGAGAAGCGTCAAGCTGAGCGTGCCGAGCCGCAATGGAGTTCTCCCGATGAAGGTCGCCGCACAGTCTTAATCGTGGAAGATGTTCCTTCCAATGCGATGACCGTGGCTACTGCTTTGGAAGAGCTGTACGAGATCCAGCTGGCTATGGACGGTACGACTGCTCTTGAAATGGCCCAATCCGAAGACCCCGCCGACTTAATACTTGTTGACATCGGGATTCCCAATATTGATGGATTCGAAGTTTGCCGCCGACTTAAGCAAAATGAACGCACCCGAAACATTCCGATTATCTTTGTGACCGGCCGCAGCGGAGAAGCTGAGGAAGAACATGGTTTGAGTCTGGGAGCTATCGATTTCATCCATAAGCCGATTAGCCCAGCGCTGCTACGCGCTCGGGTTCGCAATCATTTGCAGATGAAACAGCAGGCAGACTGGCTTAGGTCGGCATCACGCACGGATCCACTAACCGGTCTCGCCAATAGGCGCTTCGCGGTCGAGCAACTAGAACGCGAGTGGCGTCGCTCGCTGCGATCTGAAAATTCATTCGCTGTGGTCATGATCGACATAGATAACTTCAAACGCATCAACGATACGGCTGGTCATCTCGCTGGCGATGATTGTCTGATTGGAATCGCACACTCGATCGCAGGAACAGCTCGAGACAAGATCGATGTGGTTTCGCGCTGGGGCGGGGAAGAATTCTTGTTGATTTTGCCCGATGCTGACCCCAAAGGCGCAGGTATTGTTGCCGAGCGCATGGTTGATACGGTTCGCCAGCTGGGCTGGCGCCATCCTGCTCCAGAGATCGAGTTCGTAACGGTAAGCGCTGGAAGCGCAGCCATGGTTGCTGCTGAGGATCGTTCGTGGGAGTCATTAGTGTCTAGGGCTGATGCTGCGCTTTACCAGGCCAAAGAGGCTGGCCGCGATCGAGCGGAACTGGATATGGACTGGCCCGGGTAGGGCTATCTTCTCGGTTCGCAAGCGGAACGTATGCTGATGTTTGTAACCGTTGGAAGTTTGGGGTGTCATGAAGCGACGCATGTTCGCGCTCATTGCGGCTATTGGAATTGCTCTCACTGCGTGTTCGACGAGTTCCGATTCCGAAACGTCAAGTGCTGACGCTGGCGTTGATGCGGCACAAACTCCGTCGGCATCTGCCACACCCGAACCGCCCGCTGAATTGCCTCGAGGCGGCCGAGAAGTCTTTCCTGAGTATCGACTAGTGGGTTACTCCGGTATCAACGGCGACCCAAATAAGGATCTGGGTCGGCTTACCGGTGATCTAGACGAGGTGTGTGAAGAGATCACTGAAGTCGGTCAGGCATATAAAAAGGGCCGAAAACTCTTGCCGGTATTTGAGATGATCACGGTTCTGGTAACTGCTTCACCTCAGGAAGATGGTAAGTACCGAATCCGACGCCCCAACTCCGAAGTCAAAAAGTATTTGCGTGCGGCACGTCGCTGTAAGGGCATTCTGCTCATGAACATTCAACCGGGACGATCAGAGTTCTTGCCCGAACTAAAGCACTACGAGCAGTTTCTGCGTGAGCCCGACGTCGGCGTAGCCCTTGATCCTGAGTGGGCTATGGATCCGGGACAAACCCCTGGTGTGCAACTTGGCCGCACGACGGGCCCCGAGTTGAATGAGTCAGCGGAATATTTGGCGGAAATCGTTGAAGAGGAAAATCTCCCGGAAAAGGTTATGGTCTTCCATCAGTTCAACTACGACACCATCAAAAAGTTGAAGGGTTTGAAAGAGCACGAAGGCGTTGCACTGGTTCGTTCCATCGATGGTTTGGGTGGTCCCGGGAGTAAAACTGAGGTCTACAACATTCTCACCGAAGGGCAGCCAAAGTACATCCACCCGGGATTCAAACT
>JAOZTQ010000184.1 GCA_029939085.1 Candidatus Nanopelagicales bacterium | reverse complement strand
GAACCGGTCACCAGAGCTTCGAGTTTACGAACCAGAAGTGGCACGAAACGTTCATACAAACTTTCATCCACATAGACTCGCTGAACCGAAATGCAGGACTGACCCGCCTGGTAGTTCCCGAAAGTTGCGATTCGAGAAGCCGCCCAATCGAGATCCTGTTCAGATGACCAATCCGACAACACCGCAGCGGCCGCATTTCCACCCAACTCCAAGACGATGTGTTTCCGAGGTTGCGTAGCTTGAATTTCATACCCCACGCGATCGGAACCGGTGAACGATATAACTGGCAGCCGAGGATCTGCTGCCAACGCCGCAGTCTCGTGATTGTCGAGTGGCAGCACGGACCACATCCCCGCAGGTAGATCAGTTTCCGCCAGCAACTCACCCAGGAGCAGTGAGGTCAACGGTGTAGCCGGGGCTGGTTTAACAATGATCGGTGCCCCTACTGCCAAAGCTGGGGCGACTTTGTGCGCCACGAGATTCAGCGGAAAGTTGAAGGGTGCAATCCCCAACACCGGACCGATGGGGAATCGTCGAAGCAAAGCCATGCGACCGGCGGAACTTGGATCGGTATCTAGCCGCTGCAGTTCGCCGGACCAGCGTCGGGCTTCTTCAGCAGCCCAACGAAAAGTAGATACCGCACGCCCTACTTCTAAGCGGGACCAAAAAAGTGGTTTGCCGTTCTCACCGGTTATGAGTTGAGCGATTTCTTCGGATCGATCATGTATGCGTTGGGAAACATGTGTGAGTGCGGCGGCTCGTTGGGTCGCCGTGGTGGCCATCGCCTCGGGTGCAACTGCGACGGCTGCGGCGACCGCACGTTCGGCATCGTCAGATTCGGGCACGTAGTACTCACCAACGACCGAGTTGTCGTAGGGGTTTGTGACCTTGCGAGTAGCACGGTTGTCCTGTGGCGCACCGGCCACCCAAAACGGTGCGGCGCTCACCGGCTGGCCTCCACGCGAATAGCGTCAGTCAAGACGTCCATGGCGTCTTCGAGGAGGGCATCCGATATGACGAGTGGTGGCAAGAGTCGAATGACGTTTCCAAAGGTGCCGGCAGTCAGCACGATCACTCCTTGTTGAGCGCAAGTCGCCGCGATCCGCTTGGGTAGATCAGCTCGCGGGTTGAGGCTCTCGGGATCTGCGAATTCCACCGCCATCATGGCGCCGCGACCTCGGATATCCGCAATTACGTCTACATCCTTGGCAAGTTCTTGCAGTCGAGAGTGCATGACCGAACCGATATGGCGGGCTCGTTGTGCTAGGTCCTGCTCCCGCATAGTTTTGATGGCGCCGACGGCTGCCGCGCAAGCCACCGGATTTCCACCGTAGGTGCCGCCTAATCCACCGGCATGGACGCTGTCCATGATGGCCGCGCGCCCGGTGACCCCCGCCAGCGGCATACCACCGGCAATACCTTTGGCGGTCGTGATGAGATCTGGGATGACCTCTTCATGATTACAGGCAAACCAATCACCAGTTCGACAAAAACCCGTCTGAATTTCGTCCGCGATAAACACGACGTCGTGGTCGTTACACCACTTCTGTATCGCGGGTAGGAATCCCTCGGCGGGAACTATAAAGCCGCCCTCACCTTGAATGGGTTCGATGATGAGAGCCGCCAGATTCTCTGATGCGACTTCGGTCTCAATCCGAGCAATGGTGCGTTGTGCTGCCTCGATACCGGTCAGCCCATCCCGCACCGGGTAGGAGGTAGGTACGCGATACACCTCCGGTGCGAATGGCCCAAAGCGATGCTTATAAGGCATGTTCTTGGCTGTGAGCGCCATCGTCATATTGGTCCGCCCGTGATAGGCGTGCTCAACTGCCACGACGGCATTACGTCCGGTGTAAGACCGGGCAATCTTGATGGCGTTTTCGACTGCTTCGGCACCGGAGTTAAAGAGAGCTGATCTTTTGTCGTAGTCCCCAGGGGTAAGCGCGTTTAACTCCTCGCATACCTGGATGTAGGGCTCATATCCGGCAACCATGAAGCAGGTATGTGTCAGTAAGTGGGCTTGAGCCGCAATTGCTTCGACGACAAGTGGTGCACTGTTGCCTACATTTGTGACTGCAATTCCGCTACCAAGGTCGATCAGACTATTGCCGTCAACATCGACAACAACGCCACCACCGGCACGATCGGCATAGACGGGAACTGCTGCCCCTAATGCAGCTGAGACCGATTCTTTTCGTCGCTGGGCGAGTTCTAAAGATCGGGGACCGGGAATCTCGGTCACGACCCGACGTACTTGTTCGAGTTCGGGTCCACTTGGTTGGGTCATCATTCCTCCTCGTTGTAGAGCCCGTGTCTTTCGCTGCCTAGAGTGCTGGGGTCTGGTGTGCTCGACATATCAGTGCGGGGTGGGGGAGCGTTCTTGTAGCCCCCAAGTTTGGTTCAATCCGTTTTTCAACAAATCGAGATAGGGATCGGCGGCAAACGCTTCAGGACCACACACGCCAGCGCCCGACCATGCGCCCGTAGCTAGCAGCTCCAATGCGATTACTGGGTTCATGGCGGTTTGCCACACCACCGCCTGGGTGCCGTATTCAGCCATACTCCATTCGTTGTCGGTGACGTGGTAGAGATACACCTCGCGTGGTTTACCGTCCGTGCCAGTCCCGGTGACCCAGGTCCCCGCGCAGGTTTGACCCGACATCGCATCACCCAGCGTCATCGGATCGGGTAGGCATGCGGCGACAACGTCGCGAGGACTCACGTGATTACCGCCCACTTGAACCGGATCGGTGCGGTCAAGAC
Organism: Candidatus Nanopelagicales bacterium; assembly: GCA_029939085.1. Taxonomy (GTDB): domain Bacteria; phylum Actinomycetota; class Actinomycetes; order S36-B12. The sequence continues at coordinate 977 of JAOZTQ010000184.1, read as the reverse complement.
CGAGTTTGTGAAGAGTTTGGAGAACTTCGATGAACTCATCACCAAGACCGTATTTGAACGTCACCCGATTGCATTCGATCCAGCGGGGGACTAGCAGTACTTCCTCATGTTCAACATTGACGCATTCGACAGGTCCGATCCCCTCGGGAAAGTCGAACACTTCTGGTTCGCTGAACGGAGGAGTGGTGAACCAACCGCGGTCACGTTCCCAAACAACCGGCGGATTGAGGCATTCCTCGATTGTGGTCCAGATCGAAAAGGACGGTGCAAAGTCGTAACCGGCCACGATCAAGTTGGCGCCATCGCGAATACCGATCTCATCGATGCTGCTGAAGAGATGATCGGAAGCGTAGCGAGCAAAAACGTCAGCAAGTCCGGGTTCCACACCGATCCCACACAGTGCGAGCAAACCAGCATCTTGCCACTGTTGTGAGCGATCAAACTGATAGTCGCCCAACTTAACGCCAACCTCGGCATAGGGGTCTTCTGCGTGTGGCGCAGACAGCGACATTGCCGTGTCCAGATAGTTGGCACCGGCAGCGAAAGCTCCGTCGAAAATACTGGTCACGAATCGCGGATCTACCACGTTCAACACATGGCTGATCTTGTGAGTACGACAGAGGTCCGCGACATCTTCGGCGTTGCTGGCATCCACTTGTGCTGCGGTAAAGCGATCGGAATCAAGCCGATCCACAACCGTACGAGCTCGGTCATAGTCGTAGTCCGCGACCACAATGTGTTCGTAGAAATCTCGTCGCGCCGCAATGAGTGCTGCGGAACTGCCGACACCGCCTGCACCCACAATGAGGATTCGCATGCCACTCCCTGGCTCAGTACCGTCATGACATCCGAAACGCTGTCATGGCACGCGAGATCGTTATCGCGCTAATGCCACAGTAGACGGGATCGGTGCCTGAGAGCCAGATGTGCTTCGGTTTCCTCACCTATTCGGTCTCTACAGTCAGGAATTCGCTACA
>JAOZTQ010000183.1 GCA_029939085.1 Candidatus Nanopelagicales bacterium | reverse complement strand
GGTAATGATTTGGTTGAGCACGTCCGGTCCTAGGTTCCGTAAAATCTGGTCTGTCGGACCTCTAGAATCACATCATGGGACCTTGTGGGCTGCGCGTGAGCGCATCGGTCTGGCGGTGGTCCGTTGTCTGAAGCAGGAGAACTTGTCAGCCACCGGCGCACTTTGCGGCTAATGGCGAGGCAGGACCTCAAGAACTCCTTCCGCAACTACCGGTTGGGTTTAGTGTGGGTCCTCGCTGAGCCATTCGCACTGGCTCTCATGATGTGGCTAGTCTTCTCATTCATATTTACGGGAAGAGCCGATCGAATCGGGTTGGATCCCTTTATCGTTTATCTCATTACTGGGGTCTTGCCATTCCAGTGGCTGGCATCTTCGATCAGCAAAGGTCCACGGGTTTTTCGTAAATACGGAAATATGTTGACCTACAGTCCGTTACCAGTCTGGTTCTGGCCACTGCGTGGTGTCGTTAGCGCCGGTGCTGAGTTCTTGCTGAGTCTGCCGGTGATCTTTGCGTTAATCCTGCTATTCGGCGCGCAAATAAGTTGGGGTGTGCTGCTGCTCCCGGTCGCTATCTTTTTGCAGGTATTTCTATGTATGGGCGTTTCGATGTTGGGCGCCGCGCTGTCATTGAAGTTTCCAGATGTCCAAATGCTGACCAGCATCATCAACAGGATGCTTTTCTGGACCAGCCCCATTATTTGGGCATCGAAAGATTTTCCGGATTGGCTGCAAACTTGGCTGTACTTGAATCCGTTTCAACTGTTATTGGACCTCTACCGCGCGATCATATGGCCGGAAGAAGTGGGTAGTTTTCGAGACTGGATGTTGTCAATAACCGTGATCTTTGTAATTTTCGTCGTTGGCAGCGTTTTGCTCAAACTCCGAGTGCGAGATATTCGGAGAGTGGAAGAGTGAAAACGGCAGTACTCGACAGCGTTAGCGTCGAATCAATTCGGACTAAGCGGCGTCGCCGCCGACATAGCAAGATTCCACTTCTCATGGATTCGACTGAGCGAACTAGGCATTGGGTTTTTCGGAATGCCACGATCTCAATCGCGCCAGGAGATCGCGTGTTCCTACTCGATCCTGATGGTGACCGCTCTGCCACCTTGATGAAGGTTTTGACGGGTCTCGTGCCCCCGGATGAGGGTACGGCGGTGCGTCGGGGGAGGGGTCTTATGTTGACGCCACCTTCACGTGGGTGGGTTCGCTCACTAAGTCTGGGTCAGGCGGCGCGACTCTTGGGTGGAATGTACGGAATGACCGACCGAGAAATCGATGATCGTTTTGAGCATTGGATGGATTTCGCTGGGCTAACCGATAAGTCGTGGAAACCGGCAGAAGAGGCCAAGCGAAGAGTAGTTCGGCAGCTGGCATTCGCCGTCGGTACTTCGGCACCCGTTAAGTTACTTGGTCTGGACCATATGTCAGTTGTCGGTAATCCCGATTTTCAAGCCCGATGTATTCCGAGGATCATGGAGATCGCTGACAGTGGTGCTTCTGTGGTGATGATTGACCGCAGCCCAGCACTGATTCCTCAACTCGCTACCCGTGCCATCCGAGTCAAACGTAAAAAACTCGTGGAGATTCCCGTTCTCGAGGCCGAAGAACTAGCTCGGAAATGGGCTCAACTTAAACGAGAAGCGAAGCGCCGACGGGATGAAGTCATCGATGAAGACGAAAATGAGGACTTCATCTAGACCGGAAGGGCTGAGTCCGTTTTGATCGTCGAGATCGACGATGAGTTACCGATCACCGAGGCGTTCAGCAGGTTGGCCTTTCAACTTGACCAGGTGTCGGGCGGGGTTGTGAAACGAAGCAGCCGCTCCTTCCGGTACTAGATCTAGCCGCACGTTTCAGTGTTGAGTTCTGGTTCTCACCCGCGCGGGAATACTCGATCTCCTGCTCGGAGACCAGGTCACGACTTCGGTAAAGATCAACGGGCTGATTTCTCTTTGGGCTCTATTCATCACTGTTACTTGAGCCGCTGGCTTCTGATGATTGCTATCGCGTGTCCTATAGTCGCCAAGAGAGATAGCGGCAAAAGTAGAGCCAGTAGCCAACGAGTCGCTACCAGGTCTCCGAGCAGGAGATCGAGTATTCCGGCTGCCAGGATCAACAAGGTCATTTCTACGGAGTGGTAGATCCGATGAAATGGGAAAAACCGAACGGCTTTGCGCAAAGACGAAGTCAAACCTCCCTGAGGAGCTGAGACCGCGTCAGAGTCTGCGAGTTTAGGCAGACCAGCGGAGTATCTGGTCGACTCCAACATGTCATTCAGAGCCTTGTTCCAGACGATGATCACCGCGAGGATCGCGCCCGCGTAGGACCAGCCACTTCCCAGATCAAATTCTCCCGCGGCTCTGATACCCAGAGCGATAGGGATCAGGGCTTCGGTCGTGTAATGACCGATTTTGTCCAGAAAGACCCCAGTGGGCCCAGTCGTGCCGCGGACTCTGGCAACTTCCCCATCGCTGGCGTCAACCAGCATCTGCGCCTGTGCCAACAATGCAGCCAGAAAAGCGCCGGGTAATCCTGGGATGAGCAGAGCTAATGCCGAGCTCCAACCAACCAGCATCATCAAGAAGGTCACTCCGTTGGCGCTGATGCCGGTTGGCAGTAGCAACCAAGTGAGATAGGGCGACCAGTGTCGTAGGTAGAGAGAGGCTGACCAATGTTCAGCAGTACGCCGGCCGGTGATGTTTTCCGGTTGCCCGATCCGACGGATTTCAGCCACCGAAACGCGTTGAGACACCTGTCCGCAGCCTCCCGTGCTCAGGAAACAGGATGTTCGGTAGCTGAACACCGAACAACCAGTTCCACCCTGTTTGCCACCTGATCATTGCAGACCATCGTGGTCACCTTGGGAGGCGCCCGCCACCAAAAACGCGTGGTCAACATCGGCGGCGCTCACGGCTAGATTCAATGACCCGAATGGGTGAATGTCCAGCCAAACAGCCGTTGGAAAGTTTTCCCTGGTTGCCTCTGGTTTGTGATGTGAGAGGCATCCGAGCCGTTTCGCAGGCATGCTGGCGTTGTGGACCCACGAGATTTGCCCAGGAAAATGAAGGATGCCGTGAGCGGCAAAGCGGGGGATATTCTCCGAAGCCCCGTAACGGCGAAGCGGGTATCGGATGCTGAGGATTGGTGGATCAGTAAGCGTTACTCAGCTCGGTTGGAGGACGGGACGCTGCGAGGTGTCCAGATTGTCGTACATCGAGGCTTTGTGGCGGATGGCGAAGTGAGAGTGCATCTTCGCGTGGTCGAGGCGCCGCAACTTCCCAAGGAAGTGGATGAGCAATCCTCCAACTACTTGCGGATCCTCAACACCAACCTCCGTCGTCAGGTGATGCTGCCCTTTCCCGGTGTGCCGGTGCGGGCACAAATCGGTGATGCGGTTGGCGAAGCCGTAACGGATCGTCATGGGTACGCCTCAATGAAGTTTCAGGTAGATGGGTTGGACGCGGGCTGGCACGAGGTAACTGTTCAGACCCTCCCGGAAGAGGAGGATCTCGCGCAGTTCAGCGATAGTGGTCGGGTTTTGCAGCCTGACCTGGGCGCTCCATTCCTGGTCGTCAGTGATATCGATGACACAGTGCTCCGCACGGGAATAACGGAAGGTTTCTCTGCCGTGCGCCGATCCTTATTGGGTAATGCGCACTCGCGTAAGGCCGTCAGTGGCATGGCTTCGCTCTATCGGGGTCTCGAGCGCGGTGTTGCTAAAGAGGACGGAACGCTACC
>JAOZTQ010000182.1:1877-3745 GCA_029939085.1 Candidatus Nanopelagicales bacterium | reverse complement strand
GTGTTACTTGACATCGAAGGCCAACTCTCGTTTGTCTCCCAGGATCCCTTGCGGTCGGAAGATCATCAATAGCATGAGCGAAAGACCTAGAATCCAGAAGCGGATTTGTCCGACCTGCGTACCGTCGATGAAGGTGATCAATCCGCTGCGGACAGCTTCGGCTAGTAGGACATCGAAGAATACCAACAGGAACCAGAAGATGATGGAGCCAAGCACTGGACCAAAGACTCTCGCGGCACCGCCCAAGATTAATGCGGCCCAAGCGAAGAAGGTGAGGTCTGTGCCGTAGTTGTCAGGCTGCACCGATTGCGACGAAACCGAAAAAACGAACCCACCGAGACAACCGAGGACACCACCGAGGACAAGAGCCTGCAGCTTGTACGAGTAGACATTTTTGCCGAGGCTACGCACGGCTTCTTCATCTTCGCGGATGCCCTTCAAGACGCGGCCCCAGGGCGAGCGCATGGCTAGGAAGACGATCAGGCAGGAAAAGGCAACGAGGGTCCAGCCCACGACCACCACGAAAAGATCATTACGGCTGAATGTCAAAGGCCCTGCCGCCAGTCCTTCGTCGAAGGGGTTCAGCGCATAGAAGTCGTTAGCGAAGCGATTCAGTCCGTCGGAGCCACCAAAAATATCTCGTAGCGTGACCGAACGTGCGGTCAGCCGAATAATCTCTGCTGCAGCAATCGTGACGATCGCTAAGTAGTCCGCTCGTAATCGCAGCGTCGGGATACCGAGCAAGAGGGCGAAGACTACGGCTGCCGCAAGGCCGACAAATAAACCTAACCAGAAAGATAGCCCCAGTGTTGTGACGGTGACTCCTAGTCCGTAGGCCGCCACGGCAAGGAATCCGGCCTGACCGAAGTTGAGAAGTCCGGTGTACCCGAAATGGACATTTAGGCCGATCGCCGCAAGCGCGAAGATGACTGCCTGAACACCTAGTCCCTGAGTAATCGACTGATTGAGAATGAGATTGAAATCCATGGATCAGCCCACCCGCTCCGAACGTCCCAGCAGACCCTGGGGTCTGACTAGAAGGATCACAATCATGATGAACAGCGCCCCCACAACCTTCAGTTCGGTCGGAACAAACAAGGTTGACACCTGAATCAGGACTCCAACTATCAATGCGCCAACCAACGCACCGACAGTCGTACCCAAGCCCCCCAAGATGACTGCTGCGAAGACCAGAAGCAAAATCTGAAAGCCCATGAGCCAGGAAACGCCGATACTGAGTGCGTAGAGCACACCTGCTAAACCCGCGAGCGCTGCGCCAACAGTCCAAACCACATTGATGACGCGTTCGACGTTAATGCCTGAAGCAGAAGCCAGGGCGGGATTGTCTGCGATAGCACGACTCGCTTTGCCAGTTCGTGAGAATCCCAGCCACAGCAGCGTTATGACAATGGCCAAGATTGCTACGGCCGAACCGATAATGATCTTGGGCGTTATGTCAACGGGTCCAATCACAATGCCCGCCTGACCGCTGAATGAGTTGAACTGACGGGTACTACCGCCTAGGAAGAATAGATATACATACCGCAAGAAGATGCCCAGTCCGATGGACACAACCAGCATCGCAATCAGACTCACACCTTTACGGCGGAGCTGTAACCACAAAACTTTGTCCTGTAAAGCGCCGAAGAGACCAGAGAGCAACATGGCGCCGGCAGCAGCCAAGACAAATGGCAGTTCAAAGAAGTTGTTAAGGATCAGCGTCGCTATCGCACCGAAAGTCACCAACTCACCGTGAGCGAAGTTGGTGAGTCCGGTTGTACCGAAAATCATGGACAAGCCGACGCCCGCTAAGGCAATAACCAGCCCAAAGACCAAGCCATCTACGGTGAGCTGAAGTAGTCGATCGA
>JAOZTQ010000182.1:0-1777 GCA_029939085.1 Candidatus Nanopelagicales bacterium | reverse complement strand
GGGTCGTTCATGACTCCCGAGATCGCGCCGTCCTCTGCGGCGCTTGGTGCAGCAAACACCACCGCAAGAGCAGCCAAGAGTGAGACTGCAAGGGCAAGCAGAGATATCGACCGCTGCCGGCTCTGGGTTACCACCGATAACTCCCTTTAGACGCCGATTGGTCTACGACTCGAGGTCTAGCGCCAATCAATATCTCACGACCTTGATGCTAGAACACTAGCGGCAAGACCACATCATCCGCGGTATGCGGGGTGGCGTGCCGCAACATGTCGGCTCGTACGGTTAGCGTGGGGGAGTGAGCGTTGACCGTCAGGTGTTATTGGTGACCCACGCTGGCCGTAGCGAAGCTGTTGCGGCCGCGCGGGAGCTGGCGTCGGGCCTGAACTCGGCGGGAGTCTTGGTGAGGATGCCCGCTGATGAGTTGGCTGACGTCTACGGCACCGTCGAACCCGATAGCGGATTGTTGGTCCAAGAAGGTCTAGAACTCCCGGACACCTGCGAACTAGTTGTTGTAGTTGGCGGTGATGGCACGATCTTGCGGGCGGCTGAGTATGCGGTGCCCGCGGGTGTGCCACTGCTGGGCGTCAATCTCGGCCATGTGGGCTTCCTAGCCGAAGCTGAATCAGATGATGTTCCCTACGTGGTCTCAAGTGTTGTGGATCGCAGCTATCGGGTTGAGGAACGAACTGCGCTATCGGCCCGAGTTGTCCGCGATGATGCGGAAGTATGGTCGACCTGGGCACTGAATGAGACAAGCATTGAAAAAGGCTCACGCGAGCGGATTATCGAAGTCCTGGTGGAGATTGGGGGTCGGCCGTTGTCGCGCTGGGGCGGCGATGGGCTTGTCGTAGCCACTCCAACCGGCTCGACGGCTTATGCGTGGTCCGCCGGTGGTCCCGTTGTTTGGCCGGTGGTCGACGCTCTCGTCGTATGTCCCATCAGCGCTCACGCTTTGTTCTCGCGAGCGATGGTGATTGATCCCAACACAACCGTGGGTGCAACGATCCAAGAGAGATCCTCGGAAGCACTGTTGTGGGCGGATGGGCGGCGTTCGTTCGAACTGATTCCAGGCGATCGAGTCGAGGCTACGGCTCTAGCTGAACCAGTGCGGTTCGCCCGACTTCATTCCGCGCAGTTCACGGATCGTCTGGTCGCGAAGTTCCAGTTACCGGTAAGTGGTTGGCGTGAAAAAGCAGGTCAGCAATGATTGCCGACCTTCGCATCAATAATTTGGGCGTCATTGCAGAGTGTGACCTCGAACTAAGTCCCGGAATGGTGGTTTTCACCGGGGAAACCGGTGCTGGCAAAACTGTGCTCGTTGGTGCCCTGGGTTTAGTCCTTGGCGATCGAGCAGATACGAGTTTGGTTTCCGGTGAGCGCGCCGAGGTATCGGCGCAGATTCTTATCAGATCGGGTGGCCCTATCGCGAATCGTGTGGAACAGGCGGGTGGTTCACTAGATCCTGACGGAGGTCTTGCGGTTGCGCGGACGATCTTGGAATCTGGTCGGTCGAGAGCAGCGTTGGGAGGTGCAGCCGTTCCAGTCTCTCTCCTCGCGGAGGTAGGTAGTCAAGTCGCGCAACGGCACTCGCAAAGCGATCAGTTGCGACTTCGATCCCGTCGACGACAGCGAGAATCGCTTGACGCTTTCGCGGGACCGAAACTGCTCTCTGCCATGCACAAATATCATGAGAGTTATCGCGAATACGTGGATGCAGTCGCAGAACTCCAAAACCTCAGGGAGCAACGTCAATCGCGTGAGTTTCGGATCAAGGAAC
>JAOZTQ010000181.1 GCA_029939085.1 Candidatus Nanopelagicales bacterium | reverse complement strand
CAAGGAGTTGGCAACATAACCGCCGGGGTATTCCAGGGAATGCCCGTCGGCGGATCGATGTCTGCGACAGCGGTCAACACGAGTGGCGGAGCGAAGTCACGGCTGGCCCCGATCATTGCTGGGGTAGTAATGATCCTGGGCATGATCTTCTTTTCGGATCTCATCGCTATCGTCGCAATGCCGGTGCTAAGTGGTGTCTTGATTGTCGTTGGATTTCAGATTGTGAAGTTGCCGGAAATTCGGGCGATTTGGGGCACCGGGAAGACTTCAGTTGCTGCCATGAGTGTCACCTTTATTTTGACCTTGATTATCCCGTTGCAGTACGCCGTTCTGTTGGGCGTAGGCATATCGATCATGTTGTATGTCGTTCGCCAGTCTGAGCAGGTCCGGATCAGCCGCCTCGTTTTTGACGATCAACCGTTTCCGGTTGAGGCTGATGTGCCAGAGTCAGTGGAGCCCGGCGAACTGATCGTGCTCGCGCCATATGGCAGTTTGTTTTTCGCTGCGGCCCCGGTCTTTGAGGAAGAGCTCCCCGAGGTTGTGCCGACAAGTCACGGATCGGTTGTTGTTCTTATTCTTCACGGTAAGAAAGACCTGGGGAATACATTCATTAGGATTTTACGGCGCTACAACAACCGCCTGCGCGATCATGACTGCCAACTACTCTTGACCGGGGTTGGCCGTCGGATATATAACCAACTCGCCGATACCGGGGCGTTGAGTGAGATTGGTGAATCCAATGTCTACCTTGCTCAGGATCGGGTGGGTGCGGCACTATCTGCAGCAGTCACCGACGCCCGAGAGTGGATCGCCGCGAACAGCGAACCGCGACCAGAAAGTAACCCCGAGACTTCGGACTTCAACGAGGACTCGTAGCAGCAGTTACCTCCGGTGCGATTCCCATGAGGTTCATCGGGAACGCACCGGAGATGCTCTACGACACAAGCAATGCCGATCCAAGGACGTTGCGTGGATTAATCCTTGTATCCGCGGCTGCCTACTGGATCTTCATCGCCAGGCGGAATCTCTCCATCGGGTCGATCTGATCATCGTCACCGTCATCACCAGTGACTAGCTCAACGAACTTGATCTTAGCTCCTGTGAGCACACTGTCTGCGATGGTGTAACTGCCCACCGGTGTTCCGGCGTCCCGACCGATGTTGGCGGTTTCGTCTGCTGACCAGATCATCGGGTGGGTAGCCTCCACTCGACCCTTCGCGACTTCGTTTCCGTCGACGAGTAGCGTGACGTCGCCACCTTTGCCGAGACCGCCGCCGTCGTAATCAAACCTGAGCATGATTCGGTGATCACCGACGTCTAGACGTTCTTTCGCCGCCGTTTCGTAGAAGTGGATTCCGAGGGTGTTGTAGACGAATGACAGTCGACCACCATTTAGATAAACCGCCCAGCCACCAAAGCCACCACCTTGGGCCATGATGACACCTTCGGCGGTAGGTTCCTCTACAGTGATCTGGGCATCAAGTGACCAACTCTTATTCTTAGTGTTGATAACTGAGTTTTCAGAAAGTCGGCCCATCCCGGCAAAGAACATTTGCCGGTTACCTTGAATCAAGGTTGGTCTTCCGGCGAGTTCGGGCACCATTCGTTCTGTTCCTCGATCATCGAGAGGTAGAACGTTGTACTTGGTGGCCTCAATCAAAAATAGCCGCTGTAGTTCGGCTAGCTTTTCAGGCATCTCCGCGGCGAGATCGTTCGCCTGAGTGAAGTCAGTGGAACCGTCGTACAACTCCCACACGTCACCATCAAACGGTGGCGGCTCTGCGGCGATGTTGAGGGGATTGCGGTGCTTTGTGACCGCACTCCATCCCTTGTGGTAGATGCCGCGGTTACCCATCATTTCGAAATACTGCAGATCGTGTTCTTCGGGCGCGTCTGCATCATCGAATGAGTAGTTCAGGCTGGTCCCTTCGTATGGACTTTGCATGACTCCATTCACAAACTGCGGCTCAGGGATTCCGGCTACTTCCAGCACGGTGGGTGCGATGTCGATCACGTGTGCGAACTGGTCGCGGATCTCGCCCTTAGACTCGATGCCCTTGGGCCAGTGCACGATCGTCGCATTGCGGGTCCCTCCCCAGTGAGATGCCACCTGCTTCGTCCACTGCAGGGGGCTATTGGTAGACCAGGCCCAGCCAACCGAATAGTGATTGTAAGCTTCCGGCAGCCCGAACTTATCGATGACAGAGTTCATGAACTCTGGAGTTTCAAGCTCCGCCATGCCATTGAAGTTCGCCATCTCATTGAAGGCGCCGTTCATGGTCCCTTCGCCAGACGCACCGTTATCACCAAGAATGTAGAAAACCAATGTGTTGTCGAGAGCTCCTATCTCTTCAATCGCGTCAATGACTCGACCCACATGGTGGTCGGTGTGCTCCAAGAATCCGGCGTACACCTCCATTTCGCGTGCCAGCACCGGCTTCATATCGTCGGGCATATCAGCCCACTCAGTGATCTCAGGATGCCGAGCGGGAAGTTCAGCGTGCGCCGGAATGATTCCGAGTTCCTTTTGCCGTTCAAAGGTCTCTTCGCGTAGCACATCCCAGCCAGCATCGAATCGACCCTTGTATTTGTCCGACCATTCTTTAGGAACGTGATGAGGCGCGTGCGTTGCACCCGGAGCAAAGTAGGCAAAAAATGGCTTATCGGACATCAATGCTTTTTGCTGGTGGATCCAGCCGATCGCCTTATCGGCGAGGTCCTCGGTGAGGTGATAGCCCTCCTCGGCGGTTTTGGGAGGATCGACCGGGTTGGTTCCTTCGTAAAGAGCCGGATCGTATTGGTTAGTTTCACCAGCGATAAAACCGTAGAAATATTCAAACCCGACGTTGCCGGTGGGCCAGGCATCGAAGGGACCCATGGCGGACGTCAGATAGGGAGCCACTTCATGACACTTGCCGAAGTGAGCTGTGGAGTAGCCGTTTAGTTTCAGCGTCAAGGGCAAGGCGGCCTTAGAGTTGGGCGCCTGTGCATTTTGTCCTGGGGCTGATGTTGCCATCTCGGTGATATTCCCGAAACCAACGGAATGGTGATTGCGCCCATGGAGCAACGCCGCCCGGGTTGGTGCGCAGAGCGCCGTGGTGTGAAAGCGGTTGTATGACAAACCTCTCTTTGCGAGGCGATCTGCTACCGGCGTATTCACCGGTCCACCAAAAGCTGTGGAGGCTCCGAAACCCACGTCATCTAATAGAACGACCAGAACGTTGGGTGCTCCTTCCGGCGGACGTGTGGGCTCGATAGGTGGGAAGGAAGTATCCGGGTCTTTCGCATCAAAGGTTGTTAAGCCAGGCTTCGTGATATCGGGGACCGGCAATACCGTCCTTGGCGCTTCACTGGCGGTAGATTTCTTCGGTTGCGTAGACAAGTTAGTCCCTTCTCGACTTAGCCCAACGGCCCATTTGCTTCGAGGATTATCCTCCGCCCCCTTTGGGCGAAAATCGCTCCGCCGTAACGGTATCTCAGGGGTGGGTAGTGCGCCTTTCGACCCCTCCCGGAGAGTCTTTTGGCTCATTCGACCTGCGAAATTCGACCACTTTTCATGAAGTCAAAAGCTCTCTACCGCTGCTCAGTATTTTCAAAACTCGAAAGTTACTTCACGCAAAAAGGGCAAAACATGACGAAAATTTCAGAAAATCAGCGAGTCGGCTTTCAATTCCAATTTTCAGACCGATACATTCCTCGATGTACCTACGGCGCTCGACAGGTACAACGGCGATGGAGTTAAAAA
>JAOZTQ010000180.1 GCA_029939085.1 Candidatus Nanopelagicales bacterium | reverse complement strand
ACCTTGGAGGGTCCAGCACCGAAACGACCGTCAACCGGAAGTAACTCGCGAGGGATGGTGATCTCGATGGACATCTGTTTCCTTTCGATCGCACGGTAGCCGCAGAACGACTCCTACCTAACGGTAAATCAGAACGCAATTGTCCGCGGAACTGGCTACCTGCTGGTCCGCTGGTCGAAGCTATTTTTGGCTTATGCGTCTTGGGGACGAGAGCCGTCTGTGAAGAGCGCCGGATCCCAACCGGGCACCTGTTCTGGCCTTCTCGGTCTTGGCCCGACGTAACGTGCAGACGGTCGGATCAACCGTCCGGTCTTCTTCTGTTCCAAGATATGGGCGCTCCAACCTGCGAGCCGCGCACAGGTGAACATTGAGGTAAATAGGTGCGGTGGCACTTGAGCAAAATCGAGAACGATAGCGGCCCAAAATTCGACATTTGTTTCAAGTACTCGATCGGGCCGACGATCCCTTAACTCCGCTAGTGCCGCTTTTTCCAGAGCCTCTGCCACTTCATATCGGGGAGCATTCAGTTCCAAAGCCGTGCGGCGAAGGACCCTGGCCCGGGGATCTTCGGCTCGGTAAACGCGGTGACCGAATCCCATCAACCGCTCGCCTCGATCCAGGACGCCACGAACGTAACCTTCCGGGTCACCTGATTGCTCGATCCCTTCAATCATCCCGAGCACGCGGGATGGCGCACCACCGTGCAATGGTCCGGACATTGCACCAACGGCTCCCGATATTGCGGCCGCCACATCCGCTCCGGTCGAGGCAATAACTCGACCGGTAAAGGTTGATGCGTTCATGCCGTGTTCAGCTGCAGATACGAAGTATGCGTCAACTGCCTTAACGTGGGCCGGATCAGGCTCGCCACGCCATCTGATCATCATGCGTTCCACGATCGATTTCGCCGTATCGATCTCTGACTGCGGGACCATAGGAACAGCGTTCCCGCGTGCCGACTGAGCGACGAAAGACATGGCCATAACCGATACGTGGGCCAGATTTTCCCTTGCCGTCTCATCGTCAATGTCCAGCAGCGGCTTCAATCCCCAACCGGGCGCGAGCATGGCTATTGCAGACTGCACATCTACTCGGACGTCGCCCGAGTGCACTGGAATCGGATAGGGCTCGGCAGGCGGCAATCCAGGGTTAAATTCGTTGTCGACTAACAAACCCCAGACATTTGCAAACGAGACTCTTCCGACGAGATCTTCGATATCCACTCCGCGATAACGCAGTGAACCGCCATCCTTATCGGGCTCGGCGATCTCCGTTTCGAAAGCAATCACGCCTTCCAAACCGGGAGCAAACTCCGCCATCCGCAACCACTCCTCCTGATAACTCCGCATACGATTCAACCTGATCGATTCGCTTTGCGGAACACCGGCTCTACAAAAACCTCAGTTTTTGTTTCCCAACTAAGGTGCTAACCGTTCACTTTTCCAAGCTGATGCGTCATCTAGCCGGGCGTCAGCCTGTCTAGATTGGAATCGAATCCGGTCGTGCAACCGAGACGGCTGTCCTTGCCAAAACTCTATGGCAACCGGCTTTATTCGATACCCACCCCAACGATCCGGCAGCGGAACCGGTGCATCTTCGGGGAAACGTTCCTCAATCTGCCGAATTCGCTCGACTAGCTCCGCGCGAGATGAAATGACCTCCGACTGCGGCGAAGCCCACGCTCCGATTTGCGCACCGCGTGCCCGAGTCGCAAAGTACTCGGCAGCGACATCTCGATCCAACGGAACTACCGAACCCCTGAGTCTGACCTGGCGGTGCTGAGCCAACCAGGCAAACACCGCTGCTGCTCGACTGTCCTGCGCTAAATCTTGGGCTTTGACCGAGTCGAGATTCGTGAAGAACGTAACCCCATATTCATCAATGTCTTTGGCCAAAACGACGCGCACCTGAGGCCCCTCCGGACCCGAAGTGGCCAGACTCATCGCATTCGGTTCGGGAACGTTGGCCATCTGCGCCTCGGTAAGCCATTTGGAAAACTGGCTCAGCGGTGTTTCGGCAACATCTTCTTCGGCAAGTCCTGGAACGGCGTAGTTGACCCGTGCCCGGGTAATTTCAGCTGAGGCATTGGCCTCATCAGACGCTACCAACGGTCTGGGTCGGTGAACCAGGCACCGAGGATTTCGGTCAGCAATGTGTCGGTAGAGACTCCGGACGCCTTGGCCGCCTCTCGTAGTTCGGTACGCAATGGCCGGGGAATCTGGGCTTTCAAAGTCGCTTGCTTCTTGCCTGAGGTGACCAATGCATCTGATGTAGCGCGTCCTGCTCCACGGAATCGGCGGGGTGCCGAAAGTAGCAGTGGACCAGGAGTCGGTTCATCATCCGATTTCGGAGTCGGTTCGGTTGACTTATTTTTCTTGGCCTTCGACTTGGCCTTTGCCTTCTTCTTTTTCTTCTTCTCTTTCTTTACCCTCGGAGTCTGCTCAGCAATATCTGAATCCTGCTCAGGCAAGTTCAACAATCGGTCCGGTTCAGTCTGAGGCTGGCCATTACTGCCGTCGGTCAGATCAATGACTGAACTGACCGTGTCCGGGACTACGACTAAAGCCGGGTGCACGTCAGCATCTGCGGCTCGTCGAAGCGCTGGTCGAGGTTGCGACATAGTTATCCAACTCCTGAAAAGACGCTCTGGTCCGCGTCTCGATGCCGAGATCTTCTCATGATGTGATTGAAAATCGTGTCAAACAGCTCGGCCACCTGCTTACCGCCTTGACCTGAGCGATGAATGGGCAGACCCGCTCCCTGCGCGCGCTGGACGACAGTGCGTTCCGGTATAGGTGGCTCCAACAGCAGATCCGGATAGACGTCCCGCAACTCCTGTAGTCGAAAGTCTTGTTCCCGGCTGCGCCCACGGAGACGGTTTACCACGATACCTACAGGCTTTAACCCTGGATTCAAAGCCGAGCTCACAACCTGAGCCGATTCAACTGCCTGCTGCGCACCTCGAAGGGCAAAGTATCCCGCCTCGGTAACCACTAAGGCTGAGTGGGCGGCGACTAATCCGTTTCGGGTGAGTTCCCCCATGGAAGGTGGGCAATCCACAACCACGAGGTCGTAGTCTTGCGCGACTGGATCGAGACTGCGACTTAACCGATAAGCATCATCTACGGTTCCAGTTGAGTTTCGATGGCTTAGCGCCGCGTCAGCCGCGATCAGATCGACATTAGAACCCCAACTCGTATTCACGATCGCATCAGCAGCAATACCTGGCCGACCATCCGCGAGAACGTCACTCGCCGCCAGCGGGATCTCCGGTGGGTCGAGCCAAAGAGTTGCATTCGCTTGAGGGTCGAGATCGACTACCAAGGTTCGCAAGCCCGCCCGCTGCGCTGAACCCACCAGACCTAGGGAGACAGTCGTTTTCCCGACTCCACCCTTTTGGGAGAGCACTGCAAGCAACATCGTCCCATTGTGCCATCTATGTTCAGTCCGACCGGGCATTGCCGAGCCGGAGTCCTGTGAGGCCAGCATCAGCATTCATGACTATCGACGCGGCAAATAGTCCTGCAGCGCCGCGACTCGGAAGCCCTGTTTCTCGATGTCCCGCAAGCCTCGGGCAAGATCCTTATGTAAATCGGGACGCCAATGCACCAAAATGATGTCACCTGGTACGAACTTTTGGGTATCGCTGTAAAGGAACGTGCCCTTACCTCCTTCAGGCATATTGACGCTCCACAAAACCAGATAGTCGATCCCGCATTTGGTAGCCGCGGCTGCCGTCGCCTCGTTGC
>JAOZTQ010000179.1 GCA_029939085.1 Candidatus Nanopelagicales bacterium | reverse complement strand
CGGGGTCTGGAACCGTTATCCCTGGAACCGGGATTCATCTCAACAACATGTTGGGCGAGGAAGACCTAAACCCTGGGGGCTTTCACTCGATCCCACCGGGACTTCGATTGGGTTCAATGATGGCACCAACAATCTTGCATCAACCCGACGGCAGTATCACCGGCATCGGCTCGGGCGGCAGCGAGCGAATCCGTTCCGCTCTGTTGTTGGCGCTGGTACGAATGATCGATCTGAATATGGACGTCGCGCAGGCAATCTGTGCGCCCCGGCTGCATCCTGGCCCCACTGCTATTGAAGTTGAACCAGGGTGGTCGACCGAGGTTATTGAACAACTGGCCTCGCTCGACTCGGTCAATATCTGGCCAGTTCCCAATCTCTTTTTCGGCGGGGTCCATGCGGTCACCCGATATGCCGATGGCAGCGTTACGGCCGTTGGCGACTCACGCCGAGACGGGGCTGCTGTAGTCGTACCTATCGCTCAATGATTTGTCGGCTTTATCCAGACACGGAGATGGACCCCCGCAGTTCCTCGCTACGGGGGTCCACGACCCCTCCCCGTGTAGTCCCAGCTAGCTCGCAGCGCCTAATGTCACTGCTACCTGCTGGGCGTCCCCACCACGTTCAACAGTCAGAACGACCTCGTCTCCGACCGCTTTATCTCGGATGGCCACCACTAGCTCGGTGTAGTCCGCGATTGCTCGCCCATCGACCTCCGTAATGACATCTCCCGATCGCAACCCGGCCTCCTCAGCGGGTCCATCAGGGGTGACCTCAGCGATAGTGGCACCCGGCTGAGATGTCGAGTTGTCGATCTGAGCGCCAATGACTGGGGTGCTCGAGCTCCCCGTCTGAATCAACTCGTCTGCAATCCGCTGTGCTGTATCAATCGGAATAGCGAATCCCAAACCGATTGAGCCTGCCTGCCCACCAGCGCCCGCGCCGAGAGTCGCAATAGCCGAGTTCACTCCGATAACTCTGCCTTCACCGTCGACTAGCGGGCCACCGGAGTTGCCTGGATTGACAGCTGCATCAGTTTGGATGGCATTGATGAACGAGGTCTCACCTTGTCCGCCTGCGGTTACCGGACGATCCAGCGAACTAACGATGCCAGAGGTGACCGTGCCTTGAAGACCTAAGGGTGAACCGATCGCAATCGCGGTGTCTCCAACGTTGACATCAGCGGAACGACCCAGGGTACTGACGGGCAGACCGTCACGATCGGCCTTAATAACCGCCAAGTCGTAACCCGGGTTGGCTCCTACGAGCTGGGCCGGTGCAGTACTGCCGTCTTCGAAAGTGACGGTCAGTGAGTTCGCACCATCAACAACGTGATTGTTCGTAAGGATGTAGCCATCTGACTGAATAATGAAGCCGCTTCCCTGACCGGAGCCAGTCGAGATGTTCACGACGGTGGGGATAACGGCCGCCGCGACACCAGCAACGGTGCCATCCGCTGGGACCGATCCGCCACCGGCTGTCACAACTGGCGAAGAAACCGCCGGCGATCCGCTATCCGCTAGGTAGTAGCCTGCAGCACCTCCCACAGCACCGGAGAGCATCGCTACTGCTGCCGCACCCGCGACAATGACACCGATCCGCCCACTCTTCTTATTCTTAGATTTTGGTGAGGCGGTCGTACCAATCGTGTCGTCATGCAGTGGTGTACCTGTTGGCCATGGCTCAGCTTGAGTTTGGGCTGTTTGAGGATGCTCGGTTAACTGACCTACATTCGAGTTGTCATCCCCGACCCACCACTGCTGAACAGGTGCAGGTTGTTCCGGTTGGACTGGTTCGGTAGCCCTGTCTTCGGTCTGATCGTTGTCGTGTGTGGTCATGTCAACCCCTCTCTCCATACTTAGTAAAAACGCTCCACTGCCTTAGCGATACCCAGCGGGACCTCTTCGAACCAGGCCTTTACACATCCCTTACACAGCGACTCCTGAGGCCGTATCACAGGTGCGGCTAAGAATAAAAACTCAGGTCCAGGCATAGTGGTGGTGTGGACGAAGGCAGCGCTCAGCGACCGAGCGAGGATCAAATAGCGGCGGTAAGAGCTCAGCTCGCTGCCGCCCGAAGCAACGGTGACAGTGGCGCCATTGGTATTGCTCATCTCAATCTGGCGATGATCTTGGGTGCTGCCGGTGATCACGCCACGGCCGTCCAGGAATACGAGGAGCTCATTTCATACCTCGATCTGGCGCAACGGGACGATGAGGGTGAAGTCAAACGCTGGCTCAGCATTGGGTCACTGTCGTCGCCGGTACCCGACGCATCGAATATTCCGCCGGTTCAACTGCAAGCAATGGCCAGAATCCAGCGATCTGCCTCATTGCTCATGCTGGGGCGCCGTAGTGAAGCGGCAGCCGAACTAGAGGCCGCCCAACCTGCCTGTCGCGGCTTTGGCAAAGGTTGGCTTCGTAAGCAGTGGTCGATGGTTCGTGCGCGCATGGATCAGGCGACTGAGGGAGTTCCCGAGACACAGACTTCATCGGGAAACGTCGCTAGCCAACCGAGCTTGACTGAGCAGATCGCCGCCGCCGATGAAATGCTTGGTAACGAGAGTTTTGCGGAGGCAGCCCGAATCGCACTTCGAGCTATTGACCAATGCGGCGAAGAAGATATCGGCTACCGGGCTCAGTGTCGGCAAGTTCTCGGAATCGCACTTGAGGGGCTCGGACAGCCTGATGATGCGCAAGCGGTTCTTGCCGATGCATTCAGCGATTACCTGCAGGCCGATGAGCCGACCGCAGCTGCCCAAATAGCGATACCCCTGGCCTGGCGGCAGGCACAGACCGGTGAGCTACAACAAGCTATTTCACTACTTCGCCAAGCATTGCGGTTCACCGAATCCGCAGGTGAACCGCAGTTACGGTCCCAGCTGTTTACAGATTTGGGATCTTTGATTGACCAAGATGGCGATACCAAGGAAGCGCGTAAAGCCTTCGAAGCAGGCCTCGCGACGGCAGAGGCAATTCCCGATGCGGAGCTGACGGCCAACGCGCAGCACGGTTTGGCGATTGTTCTAGCGCATGCGGGAAGCGCTAACCGTGATGACGAGGTTGAAGCATTGTCTCTCCTCGAATCCTGCCGGCAAACCTACGAAACTCTCGGTTTCCGGGATCGGGTCGCTGGCTGTGAGCACGAGACTGCAGCTCTGTTGGGTCGGCTTGGCTCTCTCGACGCCGCCCAAAAGCGTTATGACAGTGCGTTGCTGTTGTATCGAAACCTGCCAGAAGACCTCCGCGACACTGGTTCCTGGCCTGACGAGATCGCCGACATCGAACGCAACCTTGCAGCGCTCACTCGTGGTGAAACTTCTGACCCCGGCCTATTCGCTAGCGGCGGGCATGCGATGTCGCACTCGGGCCAACGCGAGTAGTCAACAAGATGTCTAGCTTCGTGAGCTCGCTGATGAGTGCGGAGGGAAGCTTTCAGTGATCAACATCGGACGTAGGGATTTCGAAGACCTAGTAGCCCAAGCGCTAGATCAGATCCCACAACAGTTGGCAAAGCTCGTCGATAACGTGGTCATTGAGGTCGAGGATTGGCCGCCACCAGGTCAAAACTTGTTGGGCCTATACACCGGAGTCCCCTTAACCGAGCGAGGCAATTGGTATGCCGGCACGATGCCTGATCGCATCACGGTTTATCGCATGCCGATCTTAAAAATTTGTCACAGTCCAGAGCAGGTGGTCCAAGAGGTGCACATCACGGTTGTTCACGAGATCGCCCATCACTTCGGTATTGATGACGA
>JAOZTQ010000017.1:6081-13376 GCA_029939085.1 Candidatus Nanopelagicales bacterium | reverse complement strand
TGTAATTCGCGTTTAGTGCACGTGACCGCCAGGGCCATGGCTATGTCCGTGGCCCTGATCCTCGGCATCGTCGTCATCCTCGGGTTTCTCAACGACTAGTGCCTCGGTTGTCAGAAGTAGACCGGCAATCGAGACTGCGTTCTGCAATGCGGATCGCGTCACCTTGACCGGATCAATCACTCCATTCGCCACCAGATCTTCGTACTCACCCGTACTCGCATTAAATCCAGTACCAGCGTCAGCGTCGGCAACCCTCGTAGTGACAACGTATCCGGCCTCACCGGCGTTCTCGGCAATCCAACGCAGCGGCTCTACCAAGGCGTTTCTTACTACTTTGACGCCGACCATCTCGTCGTCGTCTGCCAGTTGGACGCCGTCTAGCGCGCGAGCCGCGTGAACCAGTGCCGATCCGCCACCTGGAACTATTCCTTCTTCCAGCGCAGCACGAGTCGCAGCCACGGCATCCTCGATTCGGTGCTTTCTCTCCTTGAGTTCCACCTCAGTCGCCGCACCGACCTGAATGACGCAAACGCCACCGGCTAACTTGGCTAGTCGTTCATTTAGTTTCTCGCGGTCCCAATCCGACTCGGTCGCGTCGATCTCCCGACGCAACTGAGCAATTCGATCGGCCACCGCCTCCTCAGTTCCTTTGCCCTCAACGATTGTGGTGTCGTCTTTAGTCACAACTACTCGTCGAGCGTTACCGAGCACGTCTGGACCAGCTTGGTCGAGTTTCAGCCCGACCTCCTCAGCGATCACAGTGGCGCCGGTGAGAATGGCGATATCTTCCAGCATCGCTTTGCGACGATCGCCGAACGCAGGTGCTTTAACCGCAACCGCAGTCAATGTGCCGCGAACTCGGTTCACCACCAAGGTTGAGAGAGCTTCGCCTTCGACATCTTCAGCAATGATCAGGAGCTGTTGGCCTGACTGAAGAATTTTTTCCAGCAGCGGAAGCAGATCCTGTACCGAACTGATTTTGCCCTGAACTAGGAGCACAGCCGGATCTTCCAGAACTGCTTCCATGCGCTCGGCATCAGTCACGAAGTATGGCGACAAGTAACCTTTGTCGAACTGCATACCCTCGGTGAAGGATAGTTCTACGCCCATCGACTGGGCTTCCTCGACTGAAATCACACCGTCAGCTCCGACCTTGGCGAAGGCCTCGGCAATGAGCCGCCCTACTTCTGGGTCTTGTGAGGAGATAGTTGCGACCTGCTCGGTTTCACGCTCACCAGCAACTTCACGCGCATCAGACTTCAGCTGTTCGACAACAGCATCACAAGCCACGTCGAGGCCCCGCTTAAGTGCCAGTGGGTTAACTCCCGCAGTAACTACTCGCAGACCCTCGTGGACTAACGCCTGCGCCAATACTGTCGCCGTTGTCGTTCCATCGCCCGCAATGTCGTTGGTCTTGGTGGCTACCTCTTTGACCAGCTGCGCACCCAGATTTTCATACGGGTCATCGAGCTCAATCTCTCGAGCGATTGTCACACCATCATTTGTGATCGTGGGCGCTCCCCATGACTTGTCGAGCACCACATTGCGGCCTTTCGGGCCAAGCGTGACTCGGACCGTATCGGCCAACTGGTCCACACCACGCTCCAGTGAGGCGCGGGCATTGGAATCAAATTCAAGAATCTTTGGCATTTTTTCCTGTTCCTATCTGTTACGGGAACCCAGACACGGCGACGCCCCGAGGTTGTGCCCCGGGGCGTCGAGTGTCAGGAGTTACTCATTTCTCCACAATCGCGAGCACGTCGCGAGCAGAGAGGATGAGGTACTCCTCATTGTTGTACTTGACTTCAGTACCGCCATATTTGCTATAGATCACGGTGTCGCCGACGCTGATGTCAACGGGGATACGATTTTCCCCATCATCATCGAAGCGACCGGGACCAACAGCCACGACCTTGCCCTCTTGGGGCTTCTCCTTGGCGGTGTCCGGAATGACCAGACCAGACGCGGTAGTCTGCTCCGCGTCCAACGGTAGGACCACGATTCGGTCCTCTAGCGGCTTGATAGAGACTGACACGTCTCGACCTCCCCTTTCGGGAATGAAATTTCCAACAGGTTTATGCGCGTCCGCCGACCGTTATCGCGGTTACGGTCCCCGGCCGCACTAGCACTTTCCATCGGAGAGTGCCAGAACAACCGTAGGCGTTGATTAGCACTCCGTCAAGAAGAGTGCCAACTGTTTTTTCAGTTCGTCGACTGAAATTTGCAGTCAACGGCACCATAGAGAGATGTCCGAACTGTCGCCTGCCGAATTGCTGGCGCCAGAAATGGACGAGATTTGGGCGGCGGCAAGTACGCTCGACGACCCAACACCGGCGGAAATTGCTCGCATACGTGGGGCTCACCCGGATCTATCCGCGGAACTGATAGCGGCCATCATCACCCAAGCCCAACTGAGGAGAAAGGCACGGTCAACGCTCGGGCCTGCTGCCAACAAGATGCTTTTCACCCGAGCTGGGCTGCAGCAAAGCACTGCTCCGGCCGCTGCTTCTCGCAGAGCGCAACGATTAGCGGACCTTGGGCTGTCATCCATTCTTGATGTTGGCTGCGGGATCGGGGTCGATGCATTGGCATTTCAGCGCGTCGGGCTGGCAGTCACTGCAATCGACAAAGATCCCGCGACGGCTGCGATTGCTGCCGCCAATCTTGAACAAGGCGTTATCTGTGTCGATGCGCTCGACTCGCCATTGCCTGACTGCGATGTGACATTTTTCGATCCAGCTCGACGAAGTAAAGATCGTCGGTTGATGTCGCCCGATGAATGGTCGCCGAAATGGTCCTGGGTTATTGAGTACGCCGAAGACAAACCAAATACTGTTGCCAAAGCCGCACCCGGACTACCTCATGATCGGATTCCATTGGATTGCGCCACTGAATGGGTGAGCCTCGATCACAGATTGATTGAAACCTCGGTTTGGTTTCCGGGCCTCGCTCGTGGGCTACCTAGACGTAGAGCGGTCTTGCTGCGAGAACAATCCGACCCATGGAACGTGGGTGAGGAGTTGATACTGGGCAGCGATGTTGAGCCACAGCCCGCACCCTTGGGCCCAGTCCAGGATTGGATTTTGGAGCCTGATCCCGCAATCATCCGGTCCCATCTGATTGACACTTTGGCCGAGCGGGTGGATGCCGTTGGACTCAGTTCCGGTATCGCGTACCTCACCAGTGACCAACCCCCATCGCACGACTGGGCGCAGCGCTTTCGCGTGCTCGAGGAGATTCCCGCTGGCGGGAAGGCGTTGAGATTGGAGTTGCGCCGACGCGGCATCGGTAAAGTCGAGATTCATACCCGGGGTCTCGGCATAGATCCGGCTCGCTTGCGCAAGTCACTTAAGTTAAGTGGCTCCGGGGCCGTACATCATCTACTAATCACCAGGGTGGCAGACAAACCCACGGGCTTCCTGGTACAACCTGACTCCAGAAAAACGGTGTAGGCGGCATCGTGGCGTCAATAAATACTCAAGCAGTAACAATCGGAGTTGCCACCGGCGCTTACGGCATATCGTTTGGCGCTCTCGCGGTCGGATCCGGATTTAGCTGGCCACAAACAATGGCTTTCTCGCTATTGATGTTTACTGGGGCGTCCCAGTTCGCTGCGATCGCCATCATCGCTACTGGTGGTGCACCCATAGCTGCAGTGCTGACATCTTGGCTATTGGGGATTCGTAATGGGTTATATGCGTTGTCCCTATCCCAGCTGCTCAAGCCGCGAGGTTGGCGCCTGCCGATCGCAGCCCAGCTAACTATCGACGAATCCACTGCGATGGCAATTTCGCATGAGGAGTCCAACGATTCGCAATCGTTACGGCAAGCATTTTGGCGCACTGGGATCGCGGTTTTTCTTTTCTGGAATGTGGGTACTTTGATAGGCGCCATCGGCGCGGGGGCTGTGGGTGATCCAACGGATTGGGGACTGGATGCGGCCGCACCAGCGGCTTTACTCGCTTTGCTGTGGCCTCGCCTGTCGGATCAAACCGCCCGCGTTGCGGCTCTGTTGGCTATCGCCGTCGCGCTTGTCACAACTCCATTGCTCCCACCTGGTTTACCGGTCTTAGCAAGTGCGTTGGTTGCACTCTTCATTGGGCTGAGGCGGTCCTGATGTGGTTAGTGGTGTTAGCTGGCGCGATCGGCTGTTATCTGATCAAACTCCTGGGATACGTCATTCCCCAGGGCTGGCTTTCCGGCGAAAGATTCACCAAGGTGAACACTTTGCTTCCCATCGCATTGCTGAGTTCACTCGTAGTGGTGCTCACCGTCAGCGGTGATGCCGGTCCAGTGATCGATGCGCGGCTGGCGGGAGTGGCTGTTGCTGCAGTGCTTTTGATGTTGCGCGCACCATTTTTGGTTGTGGTGATAGCGGCAGCGGCCACGGCAGCACTTCTTCGACTTGTCGTTGGCTGAGCAGCTATCCGGTACCGAACTGAGTAGGTATGCCAGTGGTGAAGGTCACCGTCGTTCCGTGCCGCTGGATTCTGATGATCTTGAGTAAAGTCCACGACTTAACAACAAACAGTCAAGACATCATCGACACATCAACCGAGAGTGATGACTCTGCAGGAAAATCGTCTTGGCTCGGCTGAGCTCCTCTGCTCACGGCCAAGGAACCCAATGCGGCCACCATTGCGCCGTTGTCGGTGCATAAACCCGGTACCGGGATTCGCAGCCGCACTCCCGCGGCTTCACATTTTTGTTCCGCGAGACCACGTAGGCGGGAGTTCGCAGCGACACCACCGCCCACAATCAGATGGTCGAAGCCTTTCTCGGAACACAGCATGACTGCTTTGCGCACCAGTACATCGGCCACTGCTTCCTGAAAGCTCGCAGCTACATCGGCGACCGGTACCTGTTGGCCTGCAGCTTGGCACTGCTCAACCCATCGGGCTACGGATGTCTTGAGCCCGCTGAAGGAAAAGTCGTAGCGATGACGCTGCAGATCTCGACCCCCGGTAAGCCCCCGGGGAAAATCGATAGCCGACGGATCTCCACCTTGGGCGACCTCGTCAATGTATGGCCCACCAGGGAAGGGCAAGCCGAGTAGGCGCGCAACCTTGTCGAAGGCCTCTCCCGCGGCATCGTCAATCGTTGCACCCAGGGGCTCGATGTCATCAACTAAGTCGGTCACTGCCAAAAGTGAACTGTGACCACCCGACACCAATAACGCTGCCGAGGGCTCGGGCACCGGACTACCTGATAATCCATCTACCGCGACATGAGAAGCCAGGTGATTCACTCCGTAGACCGGTTTGTCCAGAGCTAGCCCCAGTGCCTTGGCGGCACTCACACCGACGACGAGCGCTCCTGCTAGTCCTGGCCCTGCGGTCACCGCAATCGCATCCAGATCACGAAGCGAAACGCCGGCGCTCTCACAGGCGCGCTGCAGCGTGGGGATCATCGCCTCAACATGCGCACGGCTCGCGACTTCGGGTACTACACCACCAAACCGTGCGTGTTCATCAACGCTGCTCGCGATTGTGTTTGCCAATAACCTATGGCCAGCCACAATCCCGACGCCAGTTTCGTCACATGAGGTCTCAATTCCTAGGACCAGAGGTTCATCCGACATCTGGCACCTCCGACAATGGCGTTGGTTCGTTGCGTCTCAGGCGCATATTCACCGCATCGACGCCGTCGGCGTAGTACCTCCGGCGAAGGCCCAGCTTCGTAAAGCCTGCCGACTGGTACAGCCCTAGAGCGGCTGCGTTATCGGCCCTCACTTCCAGAAAAATTCTGCTGCACTTCTGTTGCCAGGCCGTGTCAATGACAGCCGCCAGGAGTAAGCGGCCCACACCCGCTCCTTGAACGTCGGGAACTACCGCGACAGTCTGCACATCGGCATCTGGTGGCGACAGAAAAATCCCGCCGTAGCCAACAAGTTCACCGCCCTGCTCCGCCACCACGTACCAACGATCGATCGACAGCCTCGCCAACTCATGTTGGATCTGGTCCGGACTCCAGGCATCGGGTCCAAAAAGCTTCTCTTCAATCACGTGCATGTGTTCTGCATCAACTGGAACCGCTGGACGCAGCGTCGTGGACGATGGCTGAGAAGTCACGACGGTTGCTCCAGGCTGGGCTTGGACAGTGTCACATCTGGTGCTCGTAAATAGTCTGGTTCGGGCGCCTCGGTGGAGCCCGATTGGTAGGCATCGAATGCCACCACCGCTAAGGCCTGCGGGTCGATGTTCGTGGTTCCGCGCGCTCGGCGATCCGGCTGCTCAAGTAGTTCGGCATCACCGACGCTGATTTGATCGGCAATCTTTTCTTTCGCCAGCTCCTTTGCCAAGACCGTGGGACCTTCAATTCGCCTACCTTGCCGGTATTTCGCCAGATAAACCTCGCCACGTCTGGCGTCCAGGATCGCCCAGCCCTCAGCCAAATCGAACTGCTGAGCCACGATGTCCAGCGAACAGATCCCGACAACTGGGATTTCTCGCGCCCAGCCGATTGCTTTAGCGGCGACTAGACCTACTCGTAATCCAGTAAAGGCCCCGGGGCCGCGACCGACCGCCACGAAAGTAGGTTCACCGTTTCGCAAGGCCTGCCGCAATAACGGCGCGAGATCTTCGGCATGCGCTCGAGTTCGCTGCCCCGAGCTGGAAAAGAGGATTTTTCCCTCCGTCGTCACTGCTGCCACAGCTGGATAGGGGCCGGCAGTGTCAAGAGCAAGGATCACGATACGGCCTGACGAAGTGCGCGGTTAACCGACGTGATCTCATCACCGGTCCAGCGGTCACCGTGACCCGAGAAAGTCAGCTGGCGAGCGCCTTCATCGTTTTCACTGCTGCGCTGGATGACGACTTCTAACCATGAATCACTAATCTCGGCCATGACCGATTGTCCCCATTCCACAACTGTGACCGCACCATCGGTATCTAAATCCAGATCCACGAACTCATCTGCACTACCGATCCGATAGGCATCACAATGCAACAGGTCAACGGTGGGCCCTCGATGCCGGCGTGCAATCACGAAAGTGGGGCTCGTCACTGCATCTGAAACTTCCAAACCGTCTGCGAGTCCACGCGTAAAGGTCGTTTTTCCCGCTCCTAGCGGACCCACGAGACACAGCGCATCTCCAGATTTCACGAACTTGCCTAGGGCCGCGCCCAGTGCGGCCATTTCATCCGGACTAGTAACAGCAATAATTTCCGGCTGGTCGGCGGTCACTTCGGTAGGTTCTTTCGGACCTGTCGCAGTAACTCCAGCAGATGTCGATTGACTTCGTGATAGCGCTCCATGATGATCATGTGTCCTGTCGCTGGGACGATGATCAGCTC
>JAOZTQ010000017.1:3363-5981 GCA_029939085.1 Candidatus Nanopelagicales bacterium | reverse complement strand
TCGTTGATCTGGTGCCGACCTAGATCAATGACCTCACGATTCGCTTTCGCGATAGTGGCTATCTCCGAAGCTTTTGAATGGACGAATCCGGCTGCTGGTGCTGGTAGCCCTAGCCCAGCTTCGTAAATGCGCCCGGAACTCGTCGCCAACAGTGCTGCACCCAGGATGCGTTCACCGAACCACTCTGGATGCTCTTGAGCCAGGGCCATTATGGCCATGCCACCCATTGAGTGACCGACAACAATCACAGGCCCCTCGGGCGCACAATCCTCGATAATTCGAGTGAGGTCCTTGCCCAGCTGATCCACAGTGCGTGCTGCAGGTTCACCTCGGCCGCTGCGGCCGTGGGAACGTAAATCCCAGAAAACCATCCGAACTTTGCCGCGCAACGCTTGTCGCTGATAGTGCCAGCAATCCATATTCAGGGAAAAACCATGTGTGAAAACAATAGTGAGGTCATCTTCTCCGACATCGGCATCGTCGACCTCAGCGATGAGCGTAGTTCCGTCATCCGCAGTCACAGTCATTCGTCGACCACGTAGCTGACCAAAAGGTTCCTGACTGTATGGATCATTAGACGAGCGCCGACCAATCAATCGGTCCTCTAACCACATTCCCGTTGCTACCCCGGCCGCTAACAGCCCACCACCGAACATGCCCCAGGCCACATGTTTGGGTCTGATACGACTCATGAGTTAGCTCCGACGTAGCTTCGCGGAATCCGCGCTCCAAGCCGGGTCACGATCTCATAGCCGATTGTTCCCGAATCAGCCGCCCATTCGTCAGCCGTTGCCGCTCCGGCTGCGCCAGCTCCGAACAACTCGACCACATCTCCCGCTTCGATTTGATCATCACCCACATCAACGACGAACTGATCCATAGCGATTGTTCCCGCCGCTGTATAGCGCTTACCGCGGATATCTACCGGAAGGGATCCAGATCCAGCGCGTGGAATTCCATCGCCGTAGCCGACTGGAATCAGTGCCAGACGAGTCTGCGCTGACGTCCGGTAGGTGTGCCCGTAGGACACGCCATGACCGGAATCAACAACTTTAGTCAACGCAACTCGAGCTCTCACTGTCATAGCTGGCACCAAGCCCAAATCAGCCGCCGAACCCAGTCCACCACCAGGCGTCAATCCATAAATACCTATACCGCAGCGAACCATGTCAAAGTGCGACTCCGGGAATGCCAACGTGCCGGCCGTTGCAGCCAAATGACGTAATCGTGGCTGAACATCGAAGTCTGCCGCCGTGGCTAACCCCTGGCAAAACAACCGGAGTTGTTGCTGCGTAGCTGGACTCTCCGGCTCATCGGCACAGGCGAGATGACTCCAGATACCAACAATCTCAACGTTGCCGTCGTCTTGTTGTCGCTTGGCTTCTCGGACTAGAGGCTCCCACTCTTGTGGAGTTGAACCGTTGCGCCCTAATCCCGAATCCAACTTCAGGTGAATGCCAACTCGAACCTCGGATCGTTGTCCTGCACTCACAACCTGTTCCAACATGCTGATTGAGCTCACCGAAATTTCGATATCCGCCGCAGCACAGGCACTGAGATCCTCGTCTGGTGTGTATAGCCAACACATGATTGGCCCGGTATCGCCCGATTCACGTAAGGCCATTGCTTCGCTGGGTAACGCAACACCGAGATAGTCTGCACCGGCACCGCGGGCAGCCCGGGCGACTGGCACTATGCCATGACCATAGGCATCCGCTTTCACCACGGCCTGCAGTAGGGACTCCGGAGCGGCTGCGCGGAGTCGCTCGATATTCGCCGCTATCGCGTCGAGATCGATCTCAGCAGTTGCTCGGTTCACACTGGCATTGTGACCTGTCACCGCTTGTGACGCACTCATCTACGTATTTCGGCGACGGCGTCCGGAACCGCAGTAACAACATCCCATGCGGTTACGGGACGTTGCCCACGCCCAGCAATCCGCCCGGCAAGCCCGTGCAAATAGACCGCGGCCGCCACCGTCTCGGCAGATGTTTCTTTGCCCGCGCGACATATGGCCGCACCAACTATGCCGGAAAGGGCATCACCGGTACCGGCGGTTGCGAGGGCGGGACTTCCCATCATGTCGACAAACGTTCGACCGGATTCATCCGCAATGACAGTGCTGGATCCTTTCAGGACGATCACGGCGCCACTATCTGACGCTGCAGCTTTGGCAGCGGCGATTCGATCCGCACCCAACTCGAAACCGAGCCGCGCGAATTCACCAACATGAGGTGTGAGCACGCTGGGGGCACTTCGACTGCGCAATAAAGCACGTAGATCCTCGTGCTGTGCGAGCAGAGTTAGCCCATCCGCATCCACCACGACGGGAAGATCCGATCGCAGTGCCGATTCCAAAACCTTTGCGGCAACCTCATCCGTTCCCAGACCCGGGCCGATGGCCCATCCGGTAGCTCGCGGGTCTTGTCTCGGCTCCGTTTCTGTTACCACCACATCAGGGAATCTCACGACTACCGCATCGGCAGCCTCGCGGCGACCAGACTCGGCGTGCAGTCGGACCATCCCAATGCCGCAGTGTCGGGCCGCACCGACGACCATATGAGCAGCCCCTGGGTACTGCGTGGATCCGGCAGCAACCCCCAAAACTCCATGACTGT
>JAOZTQ010000017.1:0-3263 GCA_029939085.1 Candidatus Nanopelagicales bacterium | reverse complement strand
GCAGCCCCTGGGTACTGCGTGGATCCGGCAGCAACCCCCAAAACTCCATGACTGTACTTGTAATCATCGATCCCCGGCTCCGCAAACCTGGGCAGAACATCGCTCGGGTCGATGAGTGAACACGCTACTGATTGGTCGGTCAGCTGCGGCGATAGACCGATATCAACTACTTCTACCGTTCCAGCAAAGCTCCGACCAGGCTGCATGACTAACCCCGGTTTGAGGCAGCCGAAAGTTACCGTCACATCAGCGCGAACCGCTCGTGTTGGATCCGGTATTGAACCCGTATTGGGGTCGACTCCGCTAGGGATATCTGCCGCGATCACGATGGCGTCGGCAGCGGCGGCTACCAACTGATCAGCGGGAGACCGCAATGGTCCCTCAGCTCCGATTCCGACTATGCCATCCAATACGACTGCGGCTTCCCGGACAGCGGCAGTCGCGGAGTTATCAGAACCGACCACCGTGCTTCCCCCCGCTCGACGTAATGCAGCTAAACCTTCAGGGTGACAGTTGTCGGACAGGAGTACGGCTGTGACAGCACAGTTGCGACGCGCTAGTTCCGCAGCCGCATATAAAACATCACCGCCGTTATTACCTGACCCAATCAATGCCGTTACTGCAGTGCCCGCCGTTCCATCTGGCATAAGTTCAGCGGCAACTTTGGCGAGACCAGTGGCCGCGATAGTCATCAAGTCAGGCTTAGGATTAGTCCCCATCAACAAAGCCTCGGCAGCTCGAACCTCAGCTACTCGATACGCGTTTCTCACATTGGCACTCTATGCCTGTTCCACTGCATCGACGAAAGATGCCCCTGCCAGTGACGACCTTCCCTCCGCGACGACATAAGCCATGGCGACGTCACCCTCTGTGGCTAACGACAAGTGCCAGGAACTCACCCCCAGAGACTGCGCGGCTTCAGACAGCGCGCCGTGAGTTACCAAATATGGTCGACCGTCCGGTTCCACTAGAACTTCAGTTTCATGAAACCCGGTACCGGGTGGCAGACCGACCGCCTTTGCTAAGGCTTCCTTCGCTGCGTATCGAGCGGCCAAAGAAGAGACAGTCCGAGGTTCACCTGCTTCGTCTACTCGCTCCCTCGGGGTAAGAACGGCCTCGATGTAGCCCGGAGTTCGCGATACGTTGGCACCAAACTTTGCGATGTTCACCACGTCGACGCCAATGCCTACGATCACGTGACCAGATTGTCACGATAGGGGCTAGTTTCGCTCCCCGACTAGCGTCTATTCGACGGTTACCGACTTGGCCAGATTGCGCGGCTGATCCACATCGTGACCACGCACCGTAGCCATCTCACAAGAAAAGACCTGTAGCGGCACCGTCGCAACCAGCGGTTGCATCAATGTCGGTGTCTCCGGCACTCGGATGATGTGATCGGCTACAGAGTTGACGGACTCATCTCCTTCTTCTGCGATCACAATCGTTCGAGCACCGCGTGCTCGTACCTCTTGAATATTGGACACAATCTTGTCGTGGAGCATTGCACTGCTGTGCGGCGACGGAACAACCACGACCACAGGCAAGCCATCTTCCAACAGAGCGATGGGACCATGTTTGAGTTCGCCCGCGGCAAAACCTTCCGCATGCATATAGGCCAGCTCTTTGAGTTTCAGTGCGCCTTCTAAAGCGACTGGGAAACCTACGTGGCGGCCGATAAATAAAACCGCTCGCGCATCGGCCAACTCTCTTGCTATGGCACGAACATCTTCAACCGTATCCAGCACTAGATCAACTTTGCTGGGCATATTGGCCAACTGATCAAGGATTCGACGGACTTCGTCACCGAACATATTTCCCCGCACCTGCGCTAGGTACAGACCAACCAAGTACGCGGCAACGATCTGGGTGAGGAATGCTTTTGTCGACGCCACCGCAATCTCCGGGCCGGCATATGTGTAGAGCACCGCATCGCTTTCCCGCGGGATCGTGGAGCCTAGGGTGTTGCAAATAGCCAGAGTCCGCGCACCCTGTTCCCTGGCGTACCGCAACGCCATCAGAGTGTCCATGGTCTCGCCAGATTGCGAGATGGCAATGACAAGTGTGCGTCGACCAACTATGGGATCTCGATATCGGAACTCACTCGCCAACTCGACCTCAACGGGAATTCGAGTCCAGTGTTCAATGGCGTACTTCGCCACAAGTCCCGCGTGATACGCAGTTCCGCACGCGATGACCACGACTTTGTCGATCTCCCGCAATTCGTTGTCATTGATTCTGCTGTCGTCTAGATGCAGTCGTCCGCTGCGATCGATTCGACCGCGCATCGTATCGGCGACGGCTTTGGGCTGTTCCGCGATCTCCTTGAGCATGAAGAGGTCATATCCGCCCTTCTCTGCCGCGGATGCGTCCCAATCAACCGTGAACGGGGTGGTGGCCACCGGTTCACCATCGAAATCCGTGACTTCAACTCCGTTGGCCGTGAGTTCGACAACTTGATCTTGTCCGAGTTCAATCGCGTCTCGCGTGTGATCAATGAAAGCAGCAACATCGGAGGCCAGGAATGCCTCGCCGTCACCGATCCCAACTACAAGCGGAGAGTTACGTCGAGCTCCCACAATGCGATCGGGGCGTCGGGCGTCAACTGCTACCAAAGTAAATGCTCCGCTTAACCGTCGGCTGACTTGGCGCATAGCCTCGGCTAAGTCGTCACCGGTTTCGGGAAGGATTCTGGCAACCAGATGAGCCGCTACTTCGCTATCGGTTTCGGATGACAGATGAATCCCTGCATCGGTGAGCTCTTCGCGCAGTTCCGCAAAGTTTTCAATAATTCCGTTGTGAATGATGGCCACTTTGCCGTCAGCAGAGATATGCGGGTGAGCGTTGCTATCTGTGGGACCGCCGTGAGTTGCCCACCGAGTATGTCCGATTCCCGTAGATGACTCAGGTGGTGACTCAACGGCTAGGGCTTCTTCAAGCACGTCGATCTTGCCGGCCCGCTTCCGCATCCACAGATCACCGTCAGCGGCCAGGGCGACTCCAGCTGAGTCATAGCCGCGGTATTCCAATCGGCGTAGTCCGGCGACAACAACATCGAGCGCTGAGCCACTACCGACGTATCCGACGATTCCACACATGGATTACAGCCTAGGCCCTGACTTCAGAATGAGTCTCGTGCGACATTACCGAGACAACCCAAGTTCGGCTTCTACGATGTTTGCGAGGTCACTCGCTACACGCTCTGCGTCTGCATACGAGACAGCCTCAACCATGACGCGCACTAATGGTTCAGTACCAGATGGCCG
>JAOZTQ010000016.1:5283-13434 GCA_029939085.1 Candidatus Nanopelagicales bacterium | reverse complement strand
TCCTAGCTACTTCAGGTCCTGCAGCTGCTGCACAAGCTGGCATACCTCAGGCAGTCTCGAGGCGAGAAGCTGATGACATGGTGCGTGATGCTCGGAACTTTTTGGATCGGGTCATAGTCTCCCTATCGCGCAGTCACGCGGCTATTTAGTCACGGTGGACCATGTCATCCGGTGAATCATTCGCTCATCTGCATACGGCGTCGGCGTATTCGCTCCGTTACGGCGCATCGCAGCCGGATGCACTCGTAACTCACGCAGCAGAATTAGGGCAGAAGATCGTGGCTCTAACTGATCGTGGGGGCCTTTATGGTGCAGTTAAGTTTGCGATCGCGAGTATGGCGGCTGGTATCGCCCCGGTATTGGGTGTGGACTTGGCGGTTACGCCGAGTGGACTGCTCCCAGCGATATCACAACCGAGAGCCGTGCGACGTACTCCGGCTAAGGGTGGTGCCTGGGTTGAGCAACATCAGCCGCGAGTCGTCCTACTTGCCCGCGGTCGTCAAGGGTGGGCATCGCTGTGTCGGTTGGTGTCAGCTGCACATCTGACTGGGCAGCGAGGAGAGCCAGTCGCTAGCCCTGATCAGATAGCTCGTTATAGCGACGGATTAATTTTGTTGTTGGGAGCAGAATCGGAATGTGGTCGTGCGTTAGCGACTCAGCGTGCCGATGTAGCTGATCGGTTACTAGCGCAGTGGCAGGAAATTTTTGATGATCGGCTACATATTGAAGTCGCTTGTCATCTGACACCACGTCATGGCGCGACGTTAAACGGTCGCACTGCCCAGGGTGTAGCAGACCTATCGCTCTTTAATGCCTCACGAATCTACCGCTGGGCGATAGATCGGGGTGCTTCGACAGTGCTCACGAATGCGGTCCGGTACGAGCGTCGGGAGCAGGCGCCAGTCATCGATGTACTAG
Source organism: Candidatus Nanopelagicales bacterium (assembly GCA_029939085.1). GTDB lineage: Bacteria > Actinomycetota > Actinomycetes > S36-B12. Next base: position 12,516 of record JAOZTQ010000016.1, on the reverse strand, counting down.
ATGCCATAAGGCGATTAGTGCCATTGAACGAACGCCATCTGGATCGAGGTAATGCTGAGGGCTACCTAAAGTCTTCAATACAAATGCATCGGATTGCAGAGCAAATTATTTCTGCTGCGGGGCAATCTTCTCGGCAAGTTAGACAGCTACTGCATCGCACTGTTTCAGTAGCGCAAGATTGTGCGCTGGATCCGGTGGCGGATATGGGCATTGGGTCAGTTCGAGTACCAGAGCTAGACGTACTGATGCCTGATCTGCCAGCGGATGTGGAGCATCAAAAAGTTGCTGCCCAGATACTGCGGCAACGATGTGAGGAGCAGATTCCCTTGCGCTACTCCGGGGCACAGCTGCAAAAAGCTGCAGCAACTCGATTAGAGCAAGAGTTAGACACAATTCTGAAACTAGGGTTTCAGGGCTACTTTTTGACTGTTACTGAGGTTGTCGATCTTATTCGGAAGTTGGATGTTCGAGTAGCTGCGCGTGGCTCGGGAGCAGGCAGCATGGTGAACCACTTACTCGGTATATCGGGAGTAGAGCCGTTAAGCCAAGGATTACTTATGGAGCGGTTTCTTTCACCGCTACGACGTTCATTACCTGACATAGATATTGATGTTGAGTCCGCCCGACGTACGGAGGTGTACGAACAGATTTTGCAGCGATTCGGGGGTGATCGTTGCACTTGTGTTTCGATGATGGATACCTACCGGGTCAGACATGCGATTCGTGATGTCGGTGGTGCTTTGGGTTTCCCATCAGGTGACATTGATTCATTCGCTAAATCTTTTCCCCACATCGCCGCTCGTGATATTCGAGCAGCGATGACTGACTTACCGGAGTTACGCAATAGTCAGTTGGGTCGGCTGGCCGTTGATGGTGGGCTAGAGCAGTTCCTTGATCTCGTAACAGCTATGGATGGTCTGCCCAGACACGTAGCTCTCCATCCGTGCGGGGTATTGCTATCCGATGCTTCTCTATTAGATCGCACTCCAGTTGAGGCCTCTTGGCAAGGCTTTCCGATGAGCCAATTCGACAAAGATGATGTCGAGGAGATGGGGTTTCTGAAGTTAGACGTCTTGGGAATCCGGATGCAGTCCGCAATGGCGCATGCGGTTGCTGAGGTTGGGCGAGTGACGGGTGATTCGGTCGATATCGATTCAATACCGTTAAACGACCAAGAGACTTTCCAACTGATTCAATCTGCCCGGACTCTTGGGTGCTTTCAGATCGAATCACCTGGGCAGCGTGAACTCGTCGGTAAGTTCGCACCGGAGACATTTGAAGACATCGTTATTGATATCTCGCTCTTTCGACCTGGGCCGGTTAAGAGCGACATGATCAGTCCGTTCTTGCGAGCACGGCAGGGCTGGTCGTTACCAGACTATTTGCACGAAAGTTTGCGTCCCATTCTTGAGCAAACTGCAGGTGTAGTGGTCTTTCATGAACAGGTCATTGAGCTCATATCCACTATGACGGGTTGCACGCTTGCCCAGGCTGATGAGGCAAGACGCACTCTGGGCAGCCCCGAGGGTCAACAGCAGATTCGTGGTTGGTTCTACCCGGCAGCGATGAATAGGGGCTATCCGCTCTCAGTCGTCGAGGAAGTATGGGACGTATTGCGTGCTTTCGCCTCATTCGGCTTCTGCAAAGCGCATGCAGCGGCTTTCGCGCTACCCACCTATCAATCGGCGTGGTTAAAGACCCACCATCCAGCCGCCTTCTTTGCCGGAGTGCTAACTCATGATCCAGGGATGTATCCGAAGCGACTCATTCTCGATGATGCTCGTAATTTTGGAGTTCCTATTTTTGGGCTTGATATCAATCATTCTGATCGGGTCTATCGATTGGAGCGATCAGACGATTCCTGGGGTATTCGGCTGCCACTCGCGGAAGTGAAAGGTATGTCTGCTGCAGAAGAGTCAGCTCTTGTCGCTGGTCAACCGTACTCGTCGTTATCCGAAGTGTGGCACCGCAGCGGCTTATCTCGTCCGATCGCAGAACGTTTAGTCCTCGCGGGTGCTTTTGATGATCTCCACTCGCTAGGAAGTAATGCTCCAGGCCACCTAACTCGGAAGGATCTACTGTTGCAGATCATTGAGTTGGAGCGGCACTCTCGGTCGTTGCAACGCTCGCGTGGTGCTCGTCGTTCGGCACGTAGACGCGCTGAGTTGGTGCCGGCTACTGATGATCCATCAACAGCAGCCCGACACCAGTCCCAAGCTCCTGCTGAGGTGTGTGATCCGGAAGACGTCGAAGTTCAGTTGGCATTAGATCTTTTTGCACCGCCACAGCCGGTGGCTAGTGGCTTACCGGAAATGGGACCCAGCGAGCGAGTCCGGGCTGAAGTCGAAGTGTTAGGTATGGACGTTAGTACCCACATTGTCTCGTTTTATGACCAGATGCTGGACGCTTTATCCGTCGTGCGATCTCAGAATCTGCGGAGTTGTCGCTCAGAAGCTGAGGTGCTGGTGGCGGGAGTTAAGGTCGCAACTCAAACCCCACCGGTACGCGGGGGTCGTCGTGTCATTTTTCTGACTTTGGATGATTCCACTGGGCCAGTAGATGCGACTTTCTTCGAAAACACTCAGGCCGAATACGCCACGACGTTATTCCACTCGTGGCTCTTGTTAGTTCGAGGCCGGATCCGTCGCACTGGGCGTCGCGGTATTTCACTGCGTGCTACTGGATGTTGGGAACTTGGTGAGATGTGGCAGTTATGGCGCCAGTCCGGTGTGGCTGGAGTTCGGCAGTTACTGGTGGACTCGCCAGAGCCCCAGCGTGAAGATGACAAACCCAGTGCAACTCGTACGGTTGACCATCCGACTGCTGGGGGTATGGGGCAACGCCGCAGGGTATTGGTTCACGCCAGTGGTTTCCGGATGTCCCCTTACGCTGATATCAAACCGGCAGGTGATGGGGCTGGGAAGCCACAGCCTCGGTCAGACTCGGATCGGGACGGGCCACCTGGCAAACTATGGCACTCCAGTCCAGGTAGTAGCGGATGGTAAGGAGATAGCGATGAGTCGAAGTCAGATTCGTCGACCTAATGCCGCCACTATCGCCGACGCAGATGACAGTGACTGCACAATCTTGCATGTCGATATGGATGCCTTCTATGCGTCGGTGTCACTTCTAGAGCACCCACACCTCATCGGTCAGCCGGTCATTATCGGAGGATCCGCCAATCGTGGTGTAGTGCTGTCAGCTACGTATGAGGCACGTGAGTTAGGTGTGTACTCGGCAATGCCGATGTCACGCGCGCGTCGATTGGCGCCTCAAGCTGCGGTGTTGCCGCCTGACTTCGCGCGGTATAGCGAAGTCAGCGCCTCGGTTATGGCGTTATTTCGCTCGATAACGCCATTGGTGGAATCTCTCAGTTTGGACGAGGCATTCCTCGATGTAGCCGGGGCTAGGCGCAGAGTAGGCGGACCCCGACAAATCGCGGCACAGGTCAGAGATCAGATCCACGATGAGCAAGGCATTACCTGCTCAGTAGGAGTCGCCGCTAGTAAATTTGTCGCCAAGCTCGCTTCAACGCTGTGCAAACCAGATGGCCTACAGGTTGTCGCCCCACATCAAGTGATTGCTTTCTTGCATCCGTTACCAGCTGGCGCGCTGTGGGGAGTGGGAGAGAAAACTGAGGAAGCATTGTTGCGGTTCGGGCTTAAAACTGTTGGTGATATCGCGGTCACTCCACTAGATACTCTGCAACGAATCGTGGGGCAGGCGGCTGGAAAGCAACTTGCAGATCTTTCATGGGGGAGAGACCCGCGTCGAGTGCAGCCACAGGAGCCAGATCGCAGTATCGGAGCTGAGGAGACATTCGATACGGATGTGGATGATCCCGAAATCGTGGTTCGCGAGTTGTTGCGTTTGTCGGACAAAGTAGCCACTCGTATGCGAGCTAGCGGGTACGTGGGGCGCACGGTTCAGTTAAAGGTCAGGTTTGCAGACTTCAGCACGATCACGCGATCTCGGTCGCTTCGCGACCACACCGATACGGGTCATGAGATCTACAGCACTGCGGCGGAGTTGTTTGCTGGGCTTGGTCTGCAGCGCGCTCGGTTGCGGTTAGTAGGAGTTCGAATGGCTGGGCTTGCAGCTTCTGGAAGTGTGCCGGAGCAGCTCCCGCTAGAGCGGATTGAGCCAGCTTGGCGTGATGTGGAACAGGCCGTTGATCGACTATCGGAACGATTTGGTTCCGGGGCAGTTCAACCAGCACGTCTCGTTGGTCCGCCTGAGGAACTCACTTAACAGTGTGGAATAACTTGCCGATAGAGAGCCTAGACCGGAGATTGCTTGTCGAGATGGCGTAGTGTCGTTGGTGTGAAACGGTGAGATCAGAGCGCTACTTCCGGAAGGGGTGGCGCATCTGGCGACGTTGCAACATAATCAAAGGCAACGCGGTTCATACAACCAGAATTGGTTCTCGGCTTTCCAGGCGGAAGCAGGGGCTTTATTGTGGTTACAACGAAGGAGGCGCGGCGTGCTATCAGATCATGAGCAGAACCTGCTGGAACAGATGGAGCGCGCCCTATACGCCGAAGATCCCAAGTTCGCGGATTCGTTAAGGAAATCGCGGCGTGGCGGTATGAACCGCAAGAGTTTCCTCTTGGGCGTTGGGGGCGTGATCGTAGGGCTCGCCGTACTCGTTGGGGGAGTTGCCACTCAAATCATCCCACTAGGCCTCATTGGTTTCTTTGGAATGCTCGCGGGTGCTTTCCTCTGCTACCGATCATTTGGTAAGGGTGAAGAGGCTGAGGCCGAAGGTTCAGGTGAGGCCGCAAAGCCAACAGCGCCTAGTGGAGGCGGTAAGGACAGTGGTGGCTTCATGGACCGCTTAGAAGAGCGCTGGCAGCAGCGTAAAGATCGCGGTCAGTACTAGACCATTGCTCTAGCGCCCACGCGCCTGCACGAAATACTTATTGCCCCCGCTGCTCCCTGGGCTATTTTTGCCACGGTAACTTGGTCCGCGCGGCCAAACTCACCGTAGCGTCCCCTCGTTGGTTATTGGTTAGCGATTGCCTTTGTGACCAGTAGGGCTAAGGACAACAACGTGATCCCCGTATGAATGTCAGCGGTGCGAACTTCTTCTGATCGTTGATCCCGTAGTCAACTTTCCCACCCTCTTGACCCCCACAAGGCTGACTTGCACCGGTCGATGCACAGCCTCGGGAGGTTCCGGATTCACACGTTCTATGGAGTCTTTAGGGCACGTAGCCGCGGGTATTGGTTGACAGTGGAGCAAAATGGCATAAAGTGGGGGACATTGGAAGTAAGGAGCTGTCTATCAGCGTTCGACCGATAGGTCGGGGCCGCGATATGCAGATCTGTGACAGACGAACCTAGAAATCGTCATTCGAGAAGGGAGATGTCGGATGCTACTCGGCACTCACACTCCCCGAATTGATGACAAAGGTCGTGTCGTTCTGCCGGCAAAGTTTCGCGACACCCTGACTGACGGTGTCGTGCTCACAAAGGGGCAGGACCGCTGTGTCGTGCTCTGGCCAACGTCAGAATTCAAGGACTACGCAGCACGACTCAACGAGGCTTCACGCTCAAGTGCGGCCGTACGTTCATATATGCGAGTGCTCTTTTCGGGGGCATTCGATGACAAACCAGATAAACAGGGTCGAATATCCGTACCTGCACAGTTACGCGAGTACGCGGATCTGGAACGAGATGTCGTCGTTGCTGGAAACGGCGCCACGGCCGAGATCTGGAACGGACCTGCCTGGTCCTCGTACTTGTCTGAGCAAGAAGAGGCTTTCTCCGAGATCGGCGAGGAGGTGGTGCCCGGCTTGTTCTAACCGCGACATGAGGTCTCTTTCCGCCGCGTCCTGACACTCTTCCCCGATGCCAGGGCCTGCGGGGTCCCCCTGACAGCAGACCGGCGCACTTCCCCGGCGCCGGTCGAGCGGGAAGGGACCTGATGTAGTGGTTAGTGCCGGGCCCCGCTGTTCTCCCGGGCTGCTACGACCGGTTCACCGAGGCGATGAATATGGATGACCGACAACCGGGTAACGCCCCTGACTCCGCTGAACACGTACCGGTGATGTTGGAGCGTTCTGTCGAACTCTTGGCTCCAGCTGTTAAGCCTGATTCGGTGCTGGTTGACTGCACTCTCGGTCTAGGGGGTCATGCAGAGGCGCTCTTGCGAGCATTTCCTGAAGTCCGACTTTTGGGTATTGATCGGGATTCAGCAGCATTGCGGCTAGCTACTGCTCGGCTTGAACCTTATGGATCGAGATTTCGGACTGGTTTAGGCGTTTTCGATCAGGCTGATACCTTTCTGGATTCCCTCGGTTGGGGCCAACCAAGCGGCTATCTATTCGATCTCGGCGTGTCTAGCCTCCAGTTGGACAGTGATGCCCGAGGGTTCGCTTACTCTCGGGAGACACCGCTTGATATGCGGATGGACAGCGATAGTCCAATGAGTGCGGCTGATGTGCTCAATGACTACACGCGAGGGGAGTTGGCTCAAGTGTTCTCGCAATATGGCGAAGAACGCCATGCGCGGCGTATTGCGGCTGCCGTTGTGGCGCGACGGGAGCAGAAACCGTTGCGTACGAGCCAGGAATTGACCGAGGTGGTGGTCAAGGCCCTTCCGCCCGGGCCATCGCGAACCGGTCATCCAGCCAAACGAGTTTTTCAAGCGCTGCGCATTGAGGTGAATGATGAACTTGGTGCGCTCCGGCGCGCACTGACCGATGCTGTCCGTCGAATCGCGGTGGGAGGTCGAATCGTCACCCTGGCCTACCACTCGTTAGAAGACCGCATCGTGAAGCGCACGTTTCTCAGTGGAACTGTCCCATCGGCCCCAGCGGATTTGCCGGTGATCCCGGACGGATTCGGTCCGTTTCTAGAGGTCGTAAGTACTGGTGCGGAAAAAGCATCTGACGTTGAGTCCGCTGCCAACCCACGAGCGCGATCAGTTCGGTTGCGGGCCGTATCTAAAACCGCACAAGTACCCGAGCATTGGCGTGGTGCCGCATGAGCACCACGATGGCCGCACCCCCGGAGCCCAAACGTAAGACCAAACGCAAGAAGAGTCTGCTGCCACCGCGAACGCTTGCGCCCACCGTGTCTGGTGGCCGCGGCTCTGTATCTTCACTGCCGTTCTTAGGTCTACTTGCGGGTGTGCTCAGTTGTGGGCTTTTGGCGCTTCTGGTGATTAACAACAGTCTTGCGGCGGGTTCATTTGAGCAGGCTCGATTGCGGGCGGAGCAGGTAGCT
>JAOZTQ010000016.1:0-5183 GCA_029939085.1 Candidatus Nanopelagicales bacterium | reverse complement strand
CCGTTAAGCGATGGAGACGGAGCGGCGATAACGGATTCAGATCCCTTATCTGCGTATGACCGGGCTGTCATTACGGGGGGAATAGAAGAATGACGACGAACACACCCATTCGGGAGAAGCGCACGGCTGAGCGACCGGCACCACCAGCGAGCAAACCGTTTACCTTGGCCCGGTCTAAGCGACGGGTGCAGTTGCTAGTACTTGGATTTGCTGTGATCCTCAGCCTGTTCGCGGCCCGGCTCGTTGAGTTGCAAGCGTTACGAGCGCCCGAGTTGGCCACAGCCGCGTTGCAACAACGCATTGTGAGTCAAGACATCCCCGCAATCCGTGGCGAGATAACTGATATCAAGGGAACTCCGCTGGCGACCTCAATCGAGGTCCGCGATATCACTGCAGATCAAACCTTGGTAGAAAATCCGAGCGAGACCGCTGCCGTACTTGCTCCAATGTTGGGGATGTCGGCGTCGGAGTTAGAACCGATGCTTACCGGCGAGCGTCGCTTTACATATCTAAAAAAGGCTACCGATCCTCAGGTGTGGCGTGATATCCAGGCGTGGCGCGCGGAAGCCGACAACGACTCGGTCGTACTTCAGGGAATTTTCTCGGAACGTCGCACAGTGCGCGACTACCCCAACGGCAAATTAGCGTCCACGATCGTGGGCTTCACGAACTCGGAGGGGAACGGCGCCGTCGGTCTCGAGGCAGGACTTAATGAAGTTCTCTCTGGAACGGCCGGAACGGTTACCTATGAACAGTCGGCTGGCGGCACTGAAATTCCTACCTCAGATGTTCAACGGGTTGATCCAGTCAGCGGAACCGACGTCAAACTGACCATTGATGCAGATCTTCAGTGGGCAGCACAACAGGCTGTCGGTAACCGAGTTCGCAGCTCAGGATCAGACTTCGGCATGGTCGTCGTATTGGAGGTCGGCACGGGTCGAGTGCTGGCTATGGCAACTGCACCTTCCTTTGATCCCCTAGACCCAAGTGATTCGGAACCAGAGGACTGGACCAATAAGCCATTGACCTGGGCAATGGAGCCCGGATCAACGTCAAAACTCATGACAATTGCGGGCGTACTTGAAGAAGGTGCACTAAAGCCGCGGAGTCAAGTGATCGTGCCTAGCGGTCTAGTCCGTGGTGGAAAACCCTTTAAGGATTCGACACCTCATGGCGGTTTGAATCTGACGTTGGCCGGAGTTCTCGCTGAGTCGAGCAACATTGGAACTATTCTTGCGGCCGAAAAAATGGGCGGTAAAAATCTTTATCGTTATTTGAAAGATTTCGGTGTTGGTGAACCTTTGGGTTTGGAGTATCCCGGGACACAAACTGGCTATGTTCCAGCGCCGAAGGATTGGTCTGACACCTCTTTCCCCACGTTGGCTTTTGGTCAGGGAATGTCGATGACAGCGATGCACATTGCGAATATGTTCGCCACGATTGGCAACGACGGAGTGCCGGTGCAACCGAGGCTCGTGGACTCCTATACAGGTTCAGACGGAGTCACGGAAAACACTGAAGCTGTTGAAGGTAAGCGCGTGCTCTCGCCTGATACGGCTCGAACGATGCAGCGCATGATGCAGATGGTCGTAGGCGATGGCGGAACCGCCGCGAATGCAAAGATTCCTGGATACCTGATGGGTGGTAAGACCGGAACCGCCATGCGTTATGACGAAACATGTAAGTGTTACTCGGGTTACACGGCCAGTTTTGTGGGCATGGCGCCAGCCGATGATCCCCAGATTGTGGTTGGTGCCTGGTTCGATAACCCGCGGAATGGTTACTACGGCGGTGAGATCGCAGCCCCAGTCGTCAAGCGGGTAATGACCGACGCACTCGCCCTGCGAAATGTCCCGCCCACCGGTGCGAAGCGAGCGAACTTTCCGCTCAAGTTTGGCGGCTGAGTGCGGTGGCTCATCGCCCAGAACGACAGTTTGCAACTGCGCTCGCCGATCTTCCCGGTTTATCGCTGAGTGAATCAGATCCAGCAAGGGCGACCGTTGTTACCGGGATCAGTTTCGATTCACGGGATGTGCGACCGGGCGATCTATACGCCGCTTTACCAGGAGCAAGTGCGCATGGAGCCGACTTCGTTACTGCAGCTATCCAGTCTGGTGCGGCCGCAATCCTGACTGATGCCGTTGGGCAGGAAAAAGCTGGTGAGCTCCCAATCCCGATAGTTGTAGTCCCGAATCCAAGAGAGATTCTGGGCGAAGTATCAGCGAAAATTTATGGTGATCCGGGTGAGTCGATGACCCTGATCGGGGTAACCGGTACCAATGGCAAGACCACGATGACCTATCTGATTGCGGCCGCGCTGGCTCAGAGCGGTCAGTTGGTTGGAATCATTGGCACCACTGGAGTGCGGATTGGCCAAGAGGCGCTGCCCATTGCCCGGACAACTCCTGAATCTCCGGATCTGCATGCGCTGTTGGCATTGATGAAGGAACGAGGGGTCACGGCAGTTGCCCTGGAGGTCAGCAGCCATGCACTGGTGCTGGGTCGAGTTAACGGTTTGCGGTTCGACAGCGCAACGTTTATGAACCTGACACAAGATCATTTGGATTTCCACGGAACCATGACGGAGTACTTCCGAGCAAAGGCTGCGTTGTTTGGCAGTGATCGGGCTCGACGTGCGGTGATCGCTATCGACGATTCGTGGGGTCAGCAATTACTCGCTGAGACGTCAATTCCTGCGCAGAGTTTTGCGATGACGCAAGAAGCGGATTGGACGCTCACCAATCGTGAACATTCCGATAGTGGGGCTTGGCGTGGTCGGGCGCACGGACCCGACGGCGTAGTGGTAGATCTGACGTCACGACTTCCGGGGCAGTTCAACCAGTCGAATGCTTTGGGAGCCCTAGCAACTTTGGTGGGACTCGGTTATAGCCCAGATACGGTGGCGGCCGGTATAGCCGCCTGTCGGGGTGTGCCTGGACGGATGGAGCCAGTAGGCACTGCGCCCTTCGCCGCCTTCGTGGACTATGCCCACACCCCCGAAGCTGTTGAACGAGCCATTAAGGCTGTCCGTGAATTTTGCTCTGGAAAAATCCTGGTAGCTGTTGGGTGCGGCGGCGATCGAGACGCGACTAAACGGCCACAAATGGGCAGAGCGGCTGCTGCAAACGCGGATTTCGTGGTGGTCACGGATGATAATCCTCGGTCGGAGGATCCGGCATCTATTCGCTCCGCAGTGCTTTCTGGCATTGCCAAACCGGTTTCGGCCGAGGTTGTGGAGATTGGCGACCGAGCACAGGCAATCCGTGAACTGGTCAATCGGGCTCGATCCGGAGATGCGATCTTGGTTTTAGGGAAGGGACACGAGACAGGTCAAGAAATCGCAGGTGAGACGATTCCCTTCGATGATAGGGAAGTACTCGATCGCGAGATAAGTGCTGCGGAGGCAGTCGGATGAAGACCTTGACTCTTGCCGAAGTAGCTGCCGCGGTCGGTGGCCGATTGGTCGGTGGTGCCCCGGACGCAGTAATCACCGGTGCCACGGCCGACTCGAGGGACGTAACTCCCGGAGATCTATTTGTAGCCATCGTCGGCGAACGAGTGGACGGACATGATTACGCCCAGGATGCTTTTGTGGCGGGCGCTGGCGCTATTTTGGGGCAACGCGAGTTGGACGGGCCAACCGTTGTTGTTGAGGATCCGGTTGTAGCTCTGGGCAAGTTAGCTGGGCATCTGCTTTCACTGCTGCCAAATCTTGATGTTGTGGCTGTCACCGGTTCTTCGGGAAAGACCTCCACAAAGGATTTATTGGCTGGGGTAGTTGCTGACCGGGGGCCGGTCGTGGCTCCGATCGGCAGCTTCAACACCGAGGTTGGGCTACCACTGACGGTGCTGCGTTGTGATGAGGAAACTCGAACCCTCGTGCTGGAGATGGGTGCTCGCGGAGTTGGTCATATCGAGTATTTGTGCGATATCGCGCAACCGCAGGTGGGAATTGTTCTGAACGTCGGATCGGCTCATGTTGGTGAGTTTGGGTCGCGTGACGCGATAGCTCGGGCCAAAGGCGAACTGCCCGCAAGTTTGCCCGCTGACGGTGTCGCAGTCCTTAATGCAGACGATCCTCGAGTTGCCGCGATGACGTCCACCGCGCGGAAACTTACCTTTGGTGCGTCTCAGGCCGCGGACGTCCGCTTTGAAAACTTACAGCTCGATGATCGGATTCGGCCACGGTTCGAGCTGAGTTACGGTGCGGATCGAGCCACCGTGCAGTTGCTTACCGCAGGCGAGCACCAAGCCAGCAACGCAGCCGCTGTCGCTGCAGCCGCCCTTGCTCTGGGGATGTCTTTTGAGGATGTTGTTGCAGGACTGGAACGAGCGGAAATTGTGAGTCGTTGGCGTATGGAGGTAGGCGACACCCCCACTGGGGTCACGATCATCAATGACGCCTACAACGCCAACCCCGAATCCATGACTGCTGCGTTAAAGGCACTTGCTGAGTTCGGCCGTAACCGACCCGATGGCACTACGTGGGCCGTACTTGGTGAGATGAAGGAGCTCGGCGAGGATACGGTTGCCGAACACGATCGGTTGGGTCGATTGGCAGTTCGACTGCACATTCACCGACTGATTGCGGTCGGAGATGGTGCAAGAGCTTTGCATCTTGGTGCGGTCCAAGAAGGATCATGGGACGGTGAATCGCAGTGGGTTCCAGACGCCAATGCCGCCGCGGAGGTTCTGCGTGAAGCGACATCCGCTGGAGATATAGTTCTGGTGAAAGCGTCCCGGGCCGTCGGGCTTGAGGCTATCGCTCAGACGCTGTTGACAGAAGAGAGAAGTAACTGATGCCGCTGATCATGCTGTCCGGCGGCATGGCGGTACTAGTAACTCTTTTTGGTACCCCCCTACTGATCAAGTTTCTGAATAGGCGGGGCTACAGTCAGGCCATCCGCCAGTCGACCGACGACGTTCAGTACCCAGAACACTCCGCGAAAGTAGGCACGCCATCGATGGGCGGCGTGGCGATCATCATCGCGATTCTTGTGGGCTATTTTGGGACGCACTTGGTGTTCTGGTCGGCACCTTCTGCATCCGGAATGCTGGCACTGTGGTTGGTTCTGGGTCTTGCAGCCGTTGGGCTGGCTGATGACTATCTGAAGATTTTTAGGCAGCGATCAACGGGTATCCGGGCTCGAACCAAGTTGATTGGGCAAGCAGTCGTCGCAATC
>JAOZTQ010000178.1 GCA_029939085.1 Candidatus Nanopelagicales bacterium | reverse complement strand
AGCGCGCTGGAGATCATCAATGACTACCTCTTAGCGGGAATGCGAACAGTTGGAGAGCTTTTCGGTTCCGGTCAGATGCAACTGCCATTCGTCTTGGCCAGTGCCGAAACCATGAAAACCGCCGTTGCCCATTTGGAGCCTCACATCGAGAAAACCGATGATGAAGGTAAAGGCACCATCGTGCTGGCCACGGTGAAGGGCGATGTTCACGATATCGGCAAGAATCTGGTCGACATCATTTTGACGAACAACGGCTATAACGTCGTCAATATCGGTATCAAACAGCCAATGAATGCCATCATCGACGCGGCTGAAGAGCATGAAGCTGATGCGATTGGAATGTCCGGTTTGCTGGTGAAATCGACCGTAATCATGCAGGAGAACCTGGCTGAACTGAACACTCGCGGTCTGGCTGAGCGTTGGCCGATCATGCTCGGTGGTGCCGCTCTCACGCGTGCGTTCGTTGAGCAAGACCTGGGGGATATGTTCGATGGCGACGTACGTTATGCCAAAGATGCATTCGAGGGTCTAGCTCTCATGGATACCGTCATGGCGATTCGACGCGGTGACAGCGAAGCTGTGTTGCCAGAGCCGCGCAGGCGGAGGGTGAAACGTCAAAGTAAGGCCGCTGAGGCGGAACTTGCTGCTGAACTACCGGCCAGGTCTGATGTGGCTGACGACAACGAAGTACCGGTGCCACCGTTCTGGGGAACCAGGATCGTGCGAGGTGTCGCGATGGCCGACATCACCAACTACCTCGACGAAAGGGCAACTTTTGTCGGGCAGTGGGGGCTAAAGCCGTTACGTGGCACCGATCAGACTTTCGAGCAGATCGCGGAGGAAGAAGGACGCCCTCGGCTGCGTGCCTGGCTAGATCGAATCAAGACCGAAGGACTACTGGAGCCAGCGGTCATTTACGGCTATTTCCCAGCCCAAAGCGACGGCAACACCCTCATCGTTTTTGATCCCGAGGATCACGATAAAGAACTGGCGCGATTCGACTTCCCGCGGCAGCGTCGGGGTCGTCATTTGTGTCTCGCAGATTACTTCAGATCAGTAGATTCCGGAATCAAAGACGTGGTGGCATTTCACGTGGTCACCATGGGTCAGGTGGCTTCCGAATCCACCGCGAAGTTATTTGAGTCTGATTCCTATCGTGAATACCTCGAACTGCACGGTTTGAGCGTTCAGCTAACCGAAGCCCTGGCGGAAATGTGGCATGCTCGCATCCGCTCGGAGTTGGGTTTTTCCAGTAATGATGACACCGATATGGAGACTCTCATCGGTAAACAGGGTTACCGCGGATCACGTTATTCGTTCGGCTATCCAGCCTGCCCTGATGTGTCCCAACAGGTTGACCTCGTGAAACTACTCGAACCGGAACGCATCGGTGTGGAGCTGTCAGCTGAGCATCAGCTGCATCCGGAACAATCGACCTCTGCCATGATTGTGCATCACCCGGAAGCCAAGTACTTCAGCGTCTAGCTTTCGGTTGCGATCGGCACGTGCACTTTACATACGACACACTTGAGTTATGACGTCACTGCCGTTTCAGGCTGTTCTTTTCGATATGGATGGCACCCTGGTCGACACTGAACCACTGTGGCAGCGTGCCGAGGTCGAGATGATGTCACGCTACGGTTTGCCGTGGACTGACGCCGACCAGGCGCATTGTCTTGGCGGCTCATCAGCTCGAGTCAGCAACTACATGATCGGGCTCATCGAAGCCAGTGGTCAACGTGCTCCTGAGCCGGCAGAACTCGCGAACACCTTTATGGACAATATGTTGGCGCAGTTACGTGAGTTTCCGCCCGTTGCGCTGCCTGGAGTTAATGAACTGCTCCGGGAGGTTCGTGATACCGAGATACCGACGGCCCTGGTGACTTCTTCCACCGAGCCATTGATGGATGCGGTACTGGATGCGATCGGTCGAGACTGGTTCGACGTGACCGTACATTCCGGGAGCGTAAACCATCACAAACCAGATCCTGAACCTTATTTGCTCGCCGCCCAGTTACTTTCGGTTGATCCACACAAGTCGATTGCAATAGAAGATTCCCCGACGGGAGCCGAATCAGCGACTTCTGCCGGCTGCTTTGTTGTCGCGATTGAGCATATGGCACCGATAAAGCAGCAGGAACGCCGGAAAGTGGTGACAAACATGTCCGAGGTCACTTTGCCTTGGCTTATTGATCGTTACTGCGATGGCTAGCCGATGCTGATTAGCGGCTATGGCTCAATGCCGCCTGGTGCAGCGGCTCCACCGCTAAGGGCCAGTAACGCTACCGCGTTGTCCCATCGAGCAATTTCACACCCGTTGTCGCGACTGAAGATGGCGTCGACTGGCTGACCTCGCCACTCGCCCTCGACGGTGGCGGTTTCCGGTCCGCCGTAGATGGATGAGCAGACAGCGTCGGCCGGCACCATCTCGAACGGATCCTTACCCGATTCCGCCGCAAGCTCCAAGAACTCACATGCGGATTCCGGTCGAGGATGACTGCCCCCAGCCGGATCGCAGGTCACATCAAACTCTTTTTGGGAATCTCCGTCATCCACCACAACGGTTAGTTGTGTGTTCAGATCAGCTGATGGAAGGTCATCAGGAGAGTCGCCTGAGTCAGACGTACAGCTGGATAACACCAGCCCGATCAAAACAGCGGTTAAGGCAGCAACAACTCTCACACGTATAGGTTAAGCCGTCGCAGCGGTTCGAAACCATGCCCGCAACGCGGTTGTGGCCTAGTCGGAATCTTCCTGCCACGCCGGACAAATACTCTTGAACGAGCACCAATCGCACAGTCGCGATGGCTTCGCGGGCCAGTCATCCTTCGCGATCGCTCGCTCGATGGCCTGCCAGATAGCCTCAATCTTTGACTCGGTGGCGCGCAGTTCCTGTTCCGTGGGATCGATCGACAAACGCTCTTTGCTACCTAGGTAGAGCAACTGCAGTCTCGTGGGCATCTCACCGGTCAGCCGCCACAACATTAATCCGTAGAACCGCATCTGGAATAGTGCCTTGGCCTCCCAGCCACTTCCGGGGGCACGTCCGGTCTTATAGTCCACAACGCGAATAGCTCCATTAGGGGCGCGATCCACGCGGTCGATAATTCCCCGCAAAACTAGGCCGGAAGGAAGTTCCACGCTTACTCGTTGCTCACGCTCTGCAGGCTCCAGCCGAGTCGGATCTTCAAGTTCGAAATAGCGACCGAGAAATTTGGTGCATTCCTCGAGAAACGCTTCCGCATCGCTATCTGTGAACTCGGGAAGCAGTTCGTTCTCCTGCCACTGATGCCACGCATCGTCATCACCGAAGATTAATCCTGGTAACTCGGGCGACCGTTCAATGGTGGTTTGCCATAGAGCTGGCAGCAGCTCGACCGCGGATTCGGGAGTTCGCTGCTGAGCAGGGAGATCGAACAGCTGCTCCAAAACTTCGTGCACGAGAGTTCCCCGTGCTGCCTCTCGTCCGGGAGGTTCCGGCAGCATGTCGATCGAGCGATACCGATACAGCTGCGGACATGTCATGAAGTCACCGGCTCGACTCGGTGATAGAGATGCTTTCGGGCGCTCGGCTAGGCCCGTATCCGTCGTGACTTCACCACTCACCGTTGATGACTGCGCCGCATCCATGGCACCACGTTATGCCCTGGGTCCGATAGCGCTACGGATGGGTATCGAGGTCGGGATTTCGATGATCTGTCCTAGTAGATAGCCAATGCTTCCAGCACGGAATCTGTCTACGAGATTCGGCTCTTGGCGGGGTCGGTGCCTGCACTGGTATTACTGAGCGGGTCTGAGG
>JAOZTQ010000177.1 GCA_029939085.1 Candidatus Nanopelagicales bacterium | reverse complement strand
TCAACGATGGCCCCCTGCGCCTTAAGTGCGTCCATGATGTCATCGGCGATATTTGACGTCATTCGCTCTTGCACTTGAAGTCGATGCGAATGGGCTTCTACTAACCGAGCCAGCTTAGACAGGCCGGTGACCCCACCTTGTTCGGATGGGATATAGCCAACGTGGGCCACCCCGTGAAAGGGGACCAGATGATGCTCACATAAAGAATAAACTTCGATATCTCGCACGAGAACCAGTTCATCGTGGGCAATATCAAAAACAGTGCTTAAGATCTCAACCCCGTCACTGTTCATTCCGCTCACAAGTTCTCGGAATGACCGGGCAACGCGGTCTGGCGTTTCCAGTAGCCCATCTCGTTCCGGATCTTCACCGATGGCGATGAGTAACTCTTTAATGGCAGCAGACGCACGCGCTTCGTCGAACTCAGGCATGTTGATTCTCCCTGGTAATGACTTAGGTCAGTCTCGATTTAACGGGCTATCGGCCGGTGGTTCCCAGCGATCAGCGGGTGCACCGGACTGGGACTCGCCGTTCATTTCTGGGCCGTGGCCGTTGCTTGAGGTTGCGCTGCCATTGAGGGCCGCAACTTCTGCTGGAGTTAAGACTGGTGGGCGATCGGACGGAGCCCGGCGCGCCGAACCGGTCCAGGCCGGTCGAACTTCCCGCAGGTGAAGATTCTCGAATATGCGCTCCACTGCTGCTTTATCCAGCGTTTCTTTATCGAGCAGCTCCAGAACTAAGTGGTCTAGTACATCCCGATTGGTAACCAAGATGTCGTAGGCCTCTTGGTGTGCCTCTTCGATGAGACCCCGGACCTCTTCGTCAATTGAGCTCGCGATTTGTTCTGAATAGTCCCGGGTATGCCCATAGTCACGGCCCAAGAAGACTTCGCCTTCTTCCTGCCCGTATCTGATGGCACCCAACCTCTCGGTCATGCCGTACTGAGTGACCATTGCGCGAGCGACTCCGGTTGCCTTCTCAATATCGTTAGAAGCGCCGGTCGTAGGGTCATGGAAAACTAACTCTTCGGCTGCTCGGCCACCCAGCATGTACGCCAGTTGGTTGAGCATTTCCGATCTGGTTCTTGAGTGCTTGTCTTGGTCTGGTAGCACCATCGTGTAACCCAGCGCACGCCCACGGGGCAAGATCGTAATTTTGTGCACTGGATCATTACCGGGAAGAGCCGCCGCAACTATTGCGTGACCGCCTTCGTGGTAGGCCGTGATTTTGCGCTCGTGGTCACCCATAACTCGAGTGCGTTTCTGGGGGCCTGCGATAACCCTGTCAATAGCCTCATCCAGCGCTTCATTTGTGATTTTCTTGTCGCCATTGCGAGCAGTCAGAAGTGCCGCTTCGTTGAGCACATTCGCTAGATCAGCACCGGTGAACCCTGGCGAGCGCTTCGCGATACTTTCCAAATCGACATCATCTGCTAGCGGTTTACCGCTGGAGTGAACCTTAAGGATTTGCTCGCGGCCCTTGAGATCTGGACTCTCGACCGCGATCTGTCGATCAAAGCGACCAGGACGCAGTAACGCTGGATCCAAAATGTCGGGTCGGTTGGTAGCTGCAATCAAGATGACGCCACCAGTGACATCGAAACCATCCATCTCGACCAACATCTGGTTCAGGGTCTGTTCCCGCTCATCGTGACCACCGCCGAGCCCAGCCCCACGATGTCGGCCTACGGCATCAATCTCATCGATGAAGATGATTGCGGGCGCGTTTTGCTTTGCCTGTTCAAAGAGGTCACGTACGCGAGAGGCCCCGACGCCAACAAACATCTCAACAAAGTCTGAACCGGAGATCGAGAAGAATGGCACTCCTGCTTCTCCTGCTACCGCACGAGCGAGGAGAGTCTTACCGGTGCCGGGCGGTCCATATAAGAGAACGCCCTTGGGGATCTTGGCTCCGACGGTCTGGAACTTACTCGGGTCCGACAAAAAGTCTTTGATCTCATGTAACTCTTCGACTGCTTCTTCGGCACCCGCCACATCGGCGAAAGTGGTTTGCGGCATGTCCTTAGTGACGACTTTGGCCTTGGATTTACCAAACGACATCAATCGGCCGCCGCCACCCTGCATTTGGTTCAGGAAGAAGAAGAGCAGCGCCAGAATCAATAGCAGCGGGAGGAAGGACACTAAAAGGGTGACCAGTAAGTTGTCCTGCGGTACTTCCACGTTGTAGCCATCAGACAATGACCCACTGTCTTGTTGTTGTTGCAGGAGTTGCTGGAGTTCAAGGCCTTGGCCATCGATGTACTTGCTAGTTTTTTCCGTATCGTCTTTGAGCGTTACATCAATGCGTTGTTCGCGATCCACCAAAGTGGCGCTCTTAACCTGCTCATCTTGGATGTCTTTGACTATGGATCCGGTGTCGACTTCCTCGGGTCCGTTCATACCGGACACCACACTCGTGGCAATCAGCACCAGACCGAGAGACAGGAGAATCCACAGCAGTGGTCCCCGCGCCAACTTGCCCATCTTCATGTGGTTTCGCTCCTCACCTGAGCTTCGCAGTAATACGTCGTGCGGGTAGGCTCCGCCCACCCCAATCTCAGGGCTCCCTACTAAGGTACACCGCTGCCTGTTTTCGAGCACAAACGTTCGCGCTCCGCTGATCCAACAGGGCTACATCGGTTTGGTACCGAAACGGAGATAGTCACCAGCGAAGGTAGAGCGGCAGGTGCGCCTCCAGCGAGCCGATTGCCGATAACTTTCACCACGAGAACTCGAGGAGGTTTTGCTTTTCAAAGATCTACATCAATCTGCGTCTCTGCCTACCCGTGCAACCGGCACAATGACCACATGCAAGCACAGGTTCTAGAGCATCCTGGTCAACCGCCTACCGAGGCGCTGAGCGCTCGGACGAGACCGGACCCTGAACCAGGACCAGGGCAGGTTCTCATCGCTGTCTCGGCTAGCGCAGTGTGCCGAACCGATCTTCAACTCGTCGCCGGAGACCTGCCGGCGCACCAATTACCGGTAATTCCGGGCCATCAAGTGGTCGGGAAAATCACGGCAGTGGGTGACGGGGTGGCACCGGAGCGGCGAGGAGAACGGGTCGGGCTCGTCTGGTTGGCTAGGTCCTGTCAGGAATGTCGCTTTTGCAAGACTGGGCGAGAAAATTTGTGTCGCAATGCTCAGTTCACGGGCTGGGATATTGACGGAGGTTATGCCGACAAAGTCGTGGCCGATGCTGCATTTGCTCACCCGATCCCAGATTTAGGCACGAACTTCCCTTCGGGCCCAGCGGGCGATGCAGCCATCGCACCACTTCTATGTGGCGGTGTGATCGGCTTCCGGTCACTGCGGGTAGCGGGTCTTGGACCGGAATCGGCTTCCAGCTCTCTCGGTCTCTTTGGTTTCGGGGCCAGCGCGCAACTCGCTCTTCAGGTCGCCCGGTTTTGGGATATCCGCACTTTCGTCGTCACCCGCTCGGAACAGGAAGCTCAACGAGCAATCGAGTTAGGTGCGGAATGGTCAGGTACTTACCAGGACACCGTGCCCGTTTCGTTGGATGCGGCGATTACTTTCGCTCCGGTGGGCTGGGTCGTCAACACCGCTTTGCGGTCCTTGGACCGCGGTGGCACCGTCGCCATCAACGCTATCCACCTTGATGACATACCGAGTCTGGACTACGACGATTTGTGGTGGGAGAGATCGATTCGCTCCGTAGCCAATGTGACCCGTCAAGATGTCACCGAATTTCTGAATGTTGTTGGTCCGGCAAATGTAAAAACTCAAGCGGAGATTCTTCCGCTAAGTGCGGTTCCAACCGCCCTCGACCGCTTAAATGACGGCGACGTGTCGGGCGCATTCGTGCTC
>JAOZTQ010000015.1 GCA_029939085.1 Candidatus Nanopelagicales bacterium | reverse complement strand
CAGCGCCAACTCTCTTCGAGCAGATAGCGGCACCCCAGTCGACGCAGCCTCCCATGACCGTTATCCGTGACATAAAAACAACACGTTGTTTACTTTATGTTTACCTTTAAGTATGATTCAGTTCATACGCAGCCAAGGAGGAGAGATGTCACGGTTCTCCCACTACTGGCGGGACCGATTCGGAAAAGACTCCACGGATCGGCGCCCCCGAATACTCCGTCGGCTACTGCCTATGTCTTATGCCACGGCCCAACCATTGACTGGCAAGCAGTTGGCCCGCATGCATATAGCGGCCTACCACTGAGCCCGAACACCTGGACAGATCAGCCAAAGCGGCCAGTGATGTAGTCCTCGGTTGCTTGCTCCAACGGTGTGCTGAAAATCTTTTCAGTCGGTCCCATCTCGATCAGATGACCTGGCTCACCCACAGACGCGATAGTAAAGAAACCCGTCGTGTCGGATACGCGACTGGCTTGCTGCATGTTGTGGGTCACGATGGCGACCGTGTACTCGCGCTTGAGTTCCAAAATAAGGTCTTCGATTGCGAGGGTTGAGATCGGATCCAGGGCTGAACATGGTTCGTCCATGAGTAAGACATCAGGCTTCACCGCGATTGCGCGAGCAATGCACAATCTCTGCTGCTGACCCCCTGATAGACCGGCACCTGGGCGATCCAGTCGATCCTTCACCTCATTCCAGAGGTTCGCGCTGCGTAACGCCTCTTCCGCTACATCCTGCAGCGTCGCTTTGTTCCGCTCACCGTTGAGTTTGAGTCCGGCAACGACGTTATCGAAGATGCTCATGGTGGGAAACGGGTTAGGG
Source organism: Candidatus Nanopelagicales bacterium (assembly GCA_029939085.1). GTDB lineage: Bacteria > Actinomycetota > Actinomycetes > S36-B12. Next base: position 12,773 of record JAOZTQ010000015.1, on the reverse strand, counting down.
CGCTGGAAGACCATTCCGACGTCACGACGCACCGCAACAGGATCCACGTCAGCACCAAGGATGTCGACTCCATCCATGATGATGCTGCCGTCAACTCGACCACCTGGAATGGTCTCGATCATTCGGTTCAGCGCACGCAAAAATGTTGTCTTGCCACAACCAGACGGCCCGATGAATGCAGTTACCGAGTTCTTCTCGATGTGCATCGAGACATCCTCAACCGCAAGAAACTTCCCGTAGTGGACACTGACGTTGTTGGCATCGATTGTCTTTGACATAACTACGGCCTCACTTCTTAATTCCGCTGAAGCGACTGATTATTCGAGCCCCAATATTCAGCAACATAACTATCAGGATCAATGTAAGTGCCGCCGCCCAGGCCCGCTCCTGCCCGGGGGGTAACGGGTTACCGCGTTCCACGTTAATCATCAACGGCAGTGCGGCCTGTTCGCCCTCGAAGGGGTTTGGATTTAACGAGGCGGTATAACCGACCAGAATCAATAGCGGGGCTGTTTCTCCCATGATTCGCGCTACCGCCAACATGACGGATGTGATGATTCCACTGATCGCGGTGGGCAGCACAACCTTCAAAATCGTCCGATACCGAGGGACACCAAGTGCGTACGACGCTTCGCGCAATTCGTTAGGAACGATTCGAAGCATCTCCTCAGTACCGCGGACGACCACAGGGACCATGAGCAATGTGAGCGCAAGTGCTACCAAGAAACCCATACGGTTGAAGCCGAAGGTCGTGATGAATAGCGCATAGATGAATAGACCCGAAACGATTGACGGAATACCTGTCAAAACATCGGTCATGAATGAGACGGGCCGCACTAACGGCTTATCCGAATACTCAACAAGGTAGATCCCCGCCAACACACCAACCGGGACCGCTATCGCTGTGGCAATCGCAGCCTGAATCAAGGTGCCCTGGATAGCTGCGGCAGCTCCGCCACCGAAATCGTTGGGACCAACGTTACGCATTGATGTGGTCCACCACTCCGGTGAAATCACTAAGCCAATGCCCCGGCTGATCGTGATCCACAAAACCCAGAACAGCGGAATCACTGCCAGCAAGAAGGCGAGGAAGACAACAACTCGCATGGCACGATCGACAAAACGGCGACGACCTTTAACGCCAGTTAACGATGAGGGCGATTCCGGATCGAGTTTGCGAACAGTGCTAGTACTCATTCCGTGAACTCCTTTCGCCGAGAAATAATCCAACGCGCGATCGCATTCACGATGAAGGTAAGGACGAACAGGACTAGTCCTGCCGCTATATAGGCTCCGGTTTTTTCCGGACTGTCAAACTCAGCTGCGTTATTTGCGATCTTCGAAGCGAAAGTCTCACCACCGGCAAAGATAGAAGCGCTGAAATCACTTCCGGGAGCAGGTTTCGAAAGAATAATCACCACGGCCATAGTCTCGCCAAGCGCACGACCGAGACCGAGCATGGAAGCGGAAATAACGCCCGGGCGCCCAAACGGCAAAACTGTCGTGCGCACCATTTCCCAGTGAGTCGCACCGAGCGCGAGTGCGGCTTCTTTGTGCAGCAACGGGGTCTGATCAAATACTTCCCGGCTGATCGCGGTAATGATCGGAAGAATCATGATCGCTAGCACCACGCCGATCGAGTAGACCGTTCCGGCTGACGTAAGACCCGGAGCGAACAACGGGATCCAACCGAGGTTTTCACTCAGCCAGTCGCCAAAGGGTTCAATGGCTGGTGCCAGTACCTGAATACCCCACAGGCCATAAACGATTGAAGGAACCGCGGCTAAGAGATCCACCGCGGATGCTATCGGCCTGGCGATTCTCCGCGGGGCGTACTGCGTGATGTAGATGGCGATTCCGATGGCCACCGGCACAGCCAAAACCATCGCCATTACCGAACTTAGGACGGTGGTCCACAGGAGATCGACAATGCCAAAGCGAAGATCATCAGGATTGTTAACGTTCCATTCGCGTGAGGTCAGGAACGGGACCTGATCCTGAAGAATCGAGGGAATAGCGCGCCATAACAAAAACAGCCCGACCAGTAAGACTGTCGCGATGACGGCGACGCCGGAGGCCGAAGCAAAGAACGCAATAGCGCGGTCACCGAAGCGCCCACGACTGGTCTTCTTGACCAGCGTATCCTCGCTGTCCGGTGGGTAAAAGGCGGTCATTGGTTCCTTGCTCGTTCGCACCCGAGCCGTGGGTGCTTTGTCCGTAGAACGAGCCTGCTATTGCAACTCGGATTTTTGGAGTAGCACTGGCGGTCGTTCATCCTAAGTTCATTCTGTGTTTCCCCGTAGGCCAGGAGTGGGGTCGGAGCGCGCCCACCAAAGACGCGCTCCAACCCCGCAGATTTAGCTCAGATCAGCGACTGCTGCCTGTACCTTGCCCGCTACCTCGGGGGGCAGTGGCGCATAGCCGAGATCATTGAGCACGCTCTGGCCATCATCTGAGGCCGTGTACGTCAGGAAGGACTTCACTTGCGCAGCCTCGTTCTCTGCCAAACCTTTCGAACAAGCGATCTCATAGGTGACTAGCACGATCGGATACGCACCTGGCTCCGTTGTGGCGTAGTCGATTTCCATTTCCAGATTGTTTCCAGAGCCGACGATTTTCGAGGCATCCAAAGTCTTACCAGCCGTGTCGCCGTTAAGTTCAACTGGACCTGATCCATTGTCGATCTGAGCAATGCCTAGACCACCGTCACGCGCATAGGACCACTCGACGTAGGTAATGGAGTTCTCGTTTTGGATCGTGGCTTCTTGAACACCAGCCGACTTCTCTTTACCTTCTCCAGTCCCGGTCCAGCTCTTGCTCGGCTCTTCGGTCCATTTGTCTGGCGCTGCCGCCTGGAGGTATTGAGTAAAGTTTTGAGTTGTTCCAGACTCATCCGAGCGATAGAAAACGGTGATCGGCTCGTCGGGCAGATCCGTACCACTGTTGAGCGCTGCGATCGCCGGATCGTTCCACTTCTTGATCTTGCCCGAGAAGATATCGGCCGTGACATCCGCATTCAGGACTAGATTGTCCAATCCCTCAACGTTGTAGGCGACGGCCACTGGGCCGACCACCATGGGCAAATTCCACGCCTCATTGCCGTCGCAACGCTCTTTGGCGTCTGCAACCTCACCGTCGTCGGTGTCAAGGGCCGAATCCGAACCGGCGAAATCTACCTGATCAGCCAGGAACTGCTCGATTCCAGCTCCCGAACCCGTTGGGTTGTAGTTCACCGTCGCATCTGGGCAAGCGAGTTGGTACTGCTTAATCCACTCCGTCATCGCATTTCCTTGAGCGGACGAGCCTTCGGAGCTCAGAGTTCCACTCGCGCAATCGATGTTTGCGGCGGAAGTTGAATCGGAACTTGCATCGTTTGAGCCACCATCAGAACAGGCAGCGAGAGCCATGACTCCAACTGCCGCCAGTGCGGCGGTCTTCGTGAAACGGGCGATATTCACCCTTGCCTCCTAAGTGTTAGGTCTGTTTGACGAGTTAGACAGTATGGGCGACACGTCAACAACCTTCGCTTTTCTGGTTAACGTCGAGAAAACAAGTTTGAAATTAATGGTTCTGAACTGGTGATCCGGCCGATTATTTGATCCTCAATAGAAGTACCGCAACGTTTCCCCGGGGCCGGTTTTACTCAGCTCATTCCGGTTCAGGAAACTTCTGACAGTGGAAATGTTGAAGTCTAGGCTGCACGCCACGACATCCCCATAGTTGCCGATCTATGCGGCGCTTAACTGACTGTTTTATCTGCCGTACCGTTGTTCACGGCGGTGGTGTGCAGATCACGGTAGGGAACCTGCACCTACGCTCACATGTCCTAGTGAATGGCGATGGGAGATCGCATGTCCAGCGAACAGGGTCCAAATACTGAGACGGTTACGGCAGAAAGATCGCAACGTTGGTGGCGCAAACCCGCGGTTTTGGTTCCACTGGTGCTGCTGCTCGTCATAGTGCTCGCGATAGGCGCTTGGCTGTTTCAACCGTGGAAACTATTCACTGATGAAGTAGTCGACGAGGCCCTACCGCTTCCGGCTGCTGCTTCTAGTGCACCAACTAATCCCGGTACGACTCCGGAACCAACGCCAGAGCCACAGGTGCTGGCAAAGGGTCGCTTCATTAGCCATGAACATGAGACCACCGGACGGGCAGAGGTACTCCAGTTGCTGGACGGCAAACGGGTTCTCAGGTTCGAAGATCTCCAGACGAGTAACGGACCAGACCTAAAGGTTTGGTTAGCCGCTGCTCCCGTTATCCCAGGTACAGATGGCTGGTTCGTATTCGATGACGATGAGTTTGAAGATTTGGGACCACTCAAGGGCAATATCGGAAATCAGAACTACCGCATTCCCGACAGCGTGGATCTGAAGCAGCTCAGCAGCGTAAGCATCTGGTGCGATCGATTCAGTGTTTCGTTTGGCGCAGCTGAACTCAAACTCGTCGACTAGTCAATGGCAGCCTTTCTTGCGGTTACTCGCATGAGAGGCACGGGTAGTTCTCCGTCCGGCGCCAATCGTTCAAGCGCGGAAACGGCTTGATCGCGTTGTCGCTCACTGCGGCCCGGTGTGTATAGCGCCGTAACCGCAAGTTCCGCATCGGCGGCTGAAGCGATCGGAAATCGAAAACGGACTCGCTGGATATCTGGTGCAACCAAACCGGCTTTTCGGATCATCTGGCGGGCCCGACGAGGTCCGACTACATTCGGCATCGAGCCTGGGCCCCTGAGCGCCCAGATCAGGGATGCAAGCCGTGGCACGTCAGCGGGTCGCAGCGGCCATTGCGCCGGTAGCAAGAGCGCAAGAGTGCCACCAGGACGCAAAACTCGAGCGAGTTCATCTAGCGCACGTTGAGGTTTTACCGCCAACATCAGGCCCATAGACGAGAGTGCAGCATCTGCGCACTCATCGGCTAACGGCAAACGATTAATGTCCGCTAGCACCACTCCCATTCGGCCCTGGCTGGCCGCTAATGTCAGCTCCGACTTACTGAGATCACAACCCACGTAAGCCGTGTCATCAGCAAAAAGCGGCCTTAGCGGTAGGTTCCCGGCAGCGGCATCTACTACAACATGAGGTTCTGGCGGCAATCCGGCACGGAGCCATCGGTAGGGGTTGCCGTGATCACGGTGGACAGACTGACGAAGAACACGTTCGGTTATTCCCGGGTTTTCCCCGTGGTATGCCGCTAGATAGCGTTCCCAATCGACTCCCATGCAACTAACCGTGGCACAACGATCCGCTGCTCGCTCTCGACCCACTTACTGCAACGACTCCCACTAGGATGCAGAAACAGCACCGGGAGTTGGTTCTCATGTTTGTATTTGCTCGGCTTGCCGTACCCGTGGCCGCCGGCTTGATTGCCGCACTATCAATCACAGGCTGTTCGAGTTCAGACTCCGAGACTGACGCTGAGCCGGCCGCAAGCGCTTCAGTACCAAGTCTGGATTCCGATAGCCAAGCAGATGACCTCACCACGGATAATGACGAATCTGGCGACGATGCCGACGAACCAGGCGGTTCAGGATCCACAGTCGATGAGCTGTGTCGTCAAGTCGATCAGTTCGTCGAAGAATTTCGTAATGCGTTGCAAAATCCTTCAGAGGAAGCAAGCGAGGATTTCCGAGAGCAGCTGAATAACTTGAGCAAAACCGCGATCGAAGTTGCTCAAGACACATCCCTCACAGCCGCAGAAAGAGAGCGTTCTCGGCAGTGCTCTGAAAAACTGGCTAACTTAGGCGCCGAGTAACATTAACCAATCCATCGATGAAATCGGCGATCTGCCAACTCCGGAGGCGTGATGCTTGAAGAGTGGCTCACTTCCTGGGGAGTGGAGTTGCCGACCATCGAAATCGGGTTGCCGATCTGGCCCGTCGTAGCAGTCATCGTGCTTATGCTGATGATCAACGTGGCTGCGAATAAGGCAGTTCCCGGTTATTACCTTTTCTGGACCCTCGGCGGTTCCGTCGTTGTTCTTGCACTAGGCATCCTCGACGGCTGCACGTGGGCCGATCTGGGTTTGGCGCCAAGTACATGGTTCATGGGGGCGGTCTGGGGTGGCGTCTTGATGGCGGCCGTCTTCGCCGTTTACGCCATCGGCTCGACCTGGAAAAAAACTCGAGCGGCCTTTCACGACCAAAATATTGCGGGTCTATCGCTCCCACGATTGTTCTGGCAATCACTGGTCGAACTGCCCTTTGGCACTGTGCTGTTCGAAGAAATTGCTTTTCGAGGTGTCCTTTGGGCGATGTTGGCACGCCGGCACGGCTTGGTTTGGGCGACGGTGTGGTCGGCGCTTCTCTTCGGCCTTTGGCACATCCTGCCCTCATTAGATCTGCATCTTCGTAATCAACGTCTCGGTGAGGTTGGTGGCGGCTGGGCCAGAACCGTTGCGATTGGTGGCTCGGTCCTGACCACGGCTATCGGTGGAATCGTCTTCTCGCTCCTACGAATCGGATCGGGATCCCTGATCGCGCCCATGGGCCTGCACTGGTCAACAAACGGGTGGGGCTATCTGTTCGCCAGACGAGTCTCCGCCAAAAAGGAATAGATGGGGGCGAAACTCAACCTCATGTGTCCGAGTTTCGGGGTGTCGCACTTATGTTCGCGTCGGAGCGGGACCGTACTATAGGCAAGTAGGCTAGGGCGCCCAACATGAAGGTTCGGGCGGACCAGTGGCCCACAACTGCAGCTTCGGAGGATGCATGAGTTCCAGCGCATTGGACGTAACGGTCGAGACCCAGTCCACGCTGACCGATCAAGAAAATCGCATCCTGGAATTTGAACGCTGCTGGTGGCGGTTTGGCGGGGCCAAGGAAGACGCTATCCGCGAGCAATTCGATCTCAGCGCTACGCGCTACTACCAAACCCTGAACCGGCTTATCGACCAATCCGCGGCTCTCGAGGCAGACCCGATTTTGGTGCGCCGCTTGCGGCGGCTGCGTGAAGCTAGACAGCAGGCTCGCTCAGCCGGACATCGCAACTAAAAGCCTAGTTGGGCCCGAAACGAGGCCAGAAGGCTTCACTCACACTCGATCCCGATACTCCGGTATCGAGTTAAGCGGTGGTCGTTCGGCGGTCTGCAACTCATGAAGTGTGACGCCAAATCTGTCTTTCTCGTGACTGAAGGCTGGCAGAATCACGGGATCAGGAGCGGGGTAGATGTCGCCGTCGCTATCGACTCGAATTAGAGCCGCATGCAGAATCTGTGCCGACATCCGTGACAAACGGCTCGCATCTTGATGCTCATGTTTGCGCTCACCTAGATCAACCTGAGCAAGACCGGCGAGTCCAAAGCGGCGATAGGTGTCCACGAGTAATCCGATCTCAACTCCGTAGCCGCAAGGAAAGTTCAAAGTCTCCAAAAGATCCCGTCGAGATGCGTATTCGCCCGAGAGCGGCTGCGCAACACCGGCCAGTTCGGGCCACAGCGCATTGATCAGTGGTCGGGCCATGATTTCAGTGACTCGGCCACCACCCGCGGCAATTTGAGTTTCACCGACAACTAGCGGACGGTCGTAGACGGCCTTTACTAACTGGATCTCATCGTCCTCCAGTAGCGGACCCAGCAAGCTGACAACATATTCAGGCGAGAATGAGCGTAGATCCGCATCGACAAAAACGACTAGATCTCCGTCTGTTGCGGCCAGACCGCGCCACATCGCTTCACCCTTGCCGTCTCTGACCGGAAGGTTCGGCAATGGATCTCCGGCTCCGACGACATGGGCGCCCGCTGCACGGGCTACCTCGGCAGTCGCATCAGTACTTCCGGAGTCCACGACGACAAGATTGTCTACCAGAGCCGCCTCAGGTGTCATGAGACTTTCCCGAACCTCAGTGACTATCTGACCGACAGTCGCGGCTTCATCTTGTGCGGGCAGGATCACGTCGACGGTGCGGTTACCTTTTGTGGCCAACACTGCTGACAGGGGCCAATCTGCCGCTGCCGAGGTGCGACGCGCGAACCATTCGCTGGCTGCCGCCTGCATCGATCCTCCTCAACCAGTGGGAAACTACATTCCTTAGACCTATGTACAGTGCCACATCGGACTCATCTCCGCGAGACCGCCCTAGTTGAACTCTGGCGACGAATCTCGTCAATCAGTCATCAGAGCAGCACCAAGTCGGGCAGCATCTATCGATATCTCGATCTCTGCCGGTCCACTTCGGACTAGGCCTGACCGGATGACTCTTCCTCATTAACCCAGTGAACGGCCGCTTCCTCCGCGGAGAGGTTTTCAGTGTCATGACTGTCTCTCGCTAATGCCTCGGGAGTCACGTCCGTATGCACACCTTCATCTTCCTCAATGAGGCGGCCTACGACCGCTTCATCAGGGTGCCCAAACGTTTCTACTGGTGTATCCGTACCAAGGTTCGCGGAGATCTCTTCATAAAGTTCTTTGACGACGTCATCCGCTGGGTCTTCAAATCTGCCACCACGTTGCCTAGTCATAATGTCCTCCGCTCAGACGAGCATTGACCGTTGGTGTCGTCAGTTTTGATTCTGTCACGCTGGAACGGTGATAGCGGGTCGAGTGAAGGTGAACCTATCCGAGAGACTCCATTAATCCTCTGACCGCGAAAAGACACCGGTATCAGCCAACTGACTGCTGATCGGGGCTTGCACTCACTGGGGTAGAGTGCTAATCATGGTGTTAGCACTCTCCTAAGGGGAGTGCCACCTATCGGAATGTCGTAGGTCTCTCGAGCGTCTGGAAGGAAGGGCGAGCGAAGGACCGCCTGTCGCGGGCGGCAATCCGATTCCATCCATCTAAGTTCTTTCGGAGGAACGCAACAGATGTCGAAAATGATCGCGTTCGACGAGGAAGCGCGCCGGTCGCTCGAGCGGGGAATGAACACCCTTGCCGATGCCGTCCGAGTAACGCTGGGGCCTAAGGGCCGCAACGTCGTTCTGGAAAAGAAGTGGGGCGCTCCCACAATCACCAACGATGGCGTATCAATCGCCAAAGAAATTGAACTCGAGGAGGCGTACGAGAAGATCGGCGCCGAACTCGTCAAAGAGGTAGCCAAGAAGACTGACGACGTCGCAGGCGACGGCACAACAACGGCCACCGTCCTCGCACAGTCACTGGTCCGCGAAGGCCTACGAAACGTAGCTGCCGGAGCCAACCCCATGGGGCTCAAGCGAGGCATCGAGAAAGCCGTCGAGGCCGTCTCGGAGCAGCTGCTGGAAATGGCCAAAGAGGTCGAGACCAAGGAGCAGATCGCAGCCACCGCCAGCATCTCTGCCGGTGACGCCGAAGTCGGCCAGATCATCGCCGAGGCGATGGACAAGGTCGGTAAAGAGGGTGTCATCACCGTCGAGGAAAGCAATACCTTCGGGCTCGAACTAGAGCTGACTGAGGGTATGCGCTTCGACAAGGGCTTCACTTCCATGTACTTCGTGACCGACCCGGAACGCATGGAGACCGAGCTGGAGGATCCTTACATCCTGATTGCTAACTCCAAGATCTCCTCAGTAAAGGACTTACTTCCGCTGCTCGAGAAGGTCATGCAAAGCGGCAAGCCACTCGCCATCATTGCTGAAGACGTTGAGGGCGAAGCACTAGCGACCCTGATCGTCAATAAGGTGCGCGGGACGTTCAAGTCAGTAGCCGTCAAGGCGCCGGGCTTCGGCGACCGACGCAAAGCGATGCTGCAAGACATCGCGATTCTCACCGGCGGACAGGTGATCTCGGAAGAGATCGGCCTGAAGCTAGAGAGCGCTGACATCAGCATGTTGGGACGCGCTCGCAAGGTCGTTGTCACCAAAGACGAGACCACTATCGTCGAGGGCACCGGTGACGCCGAGCAGATTGCTGGCCGAGTGAACCAGATCCGTGCTGAGATCGAAAACAGCGACTCAGACTACGATCGCGAGAAGCTGCAAGAGCGTTTGGCCAAGTTGGCCGGTGGCGTAGCTGTGATCAAAGCAGGCGCCGCTACTGAGGTAGAACTCAAGGAGCGCAAGCATCGCATTGAAGACGCAGTCCGAAATGCAAAGGCCGCAGTTGAAGAAGGCATTGTCGCCGGTGGCGGTGTAGCGCTGTTGCAAGCTGCCTCGTCAGTGTTCGAAAAGCTCGAACTCGAAGGTGATGAGGCCACCGGAGCCGCGTTGGTGAATACGGCCACCGAAGCACCCCTCAAGCAGATCGCGACTAACGCGGGACTCGAGGGTGGCGTCGTTGCCGAACGGGTACGGAACCTGGAACCAGGCTTCGGCCTAAATGCCGCCAACGGTGAATATGTCGACATGATCGATGCCGGCATCATTGACCCGGCAAAGGTCACTCGGTCAGCGCTACAGAACGCAGCGTCGATCGCTGGACTCTTCCTCACAACAGAGGCAGTAGTCGCCGACAAGCCCGAGAAAGCTCCAGCAATGCCTGCTGGTGGCGATCCCGGTATGGGCGGTATGGGAGGCATGGGAGGCATGGACTTCTAGGTCCTCACCGGGTCCAACCGATTTGGTCCGACCCGATCTCAACCTCATCGAAGGGGTGGTCCTCACTGGGCCACCCCTTCGATCTGTTCCGGGGTGTGGATGCGTATCCGCGGCTGGGCGCATATCGTCGGGACATGCCCGTACCGAGAAGTCTTGCGGAAGATCTGCGAGGCCGCGACGACGACGCAATTGCATCTCTGATGCACTCGCGCCCTGACTTACTCCGACCGGTGCCGAAATCATTTGCCGATTTGGCTTTAAGGGCTAACACCGCATCGAGCACCATTAATGCCATGTCCGACTCGACGGCTGCGGAGCTAGCCGTACTTGAGGCGTCGTGTGCGTTGGCATCGGCCGGTCGCTTTTCCTCCGCCGATGTGGCTCGCGGGGTCGGGTATGCGTCAGATGATGAGCTTGTAGCCGACATCATTTCAGCGCTCATGTCTCGTGCACTGCTCTGGGGCAGCATTGAAGATATTCGCGTTCCATCAGCAGTTCGTGAGGCAATGGGTAAGACACCCGCTGGTCTGGATCCAGTCGAACGCTGCCACGCGGCCGGCATCGCGACTCTGCGTGCGGATCCGACCACTTTTGACCGCAAACTTGAGAATCTTTCGGAGTCACTTCGAAAAGCCCTGGTCGAACTTGCCTGGCAACCGCGAGCACTGCGTAGCGATCGCGAAAGTGATGCGGCAGTCATTCAGTGGCTAGCGGCTAACGACCTGCTTGCGACGGACGACACTGGAGAACCCGTCCTGCCTCGAGCTGTGGCACTCGCTGTTCGCCACGATCTACTAATTCGAGATGTCGAGCTTGAGCCCCCAACGACGCCGGAATACGAGCTTGAACCAAACCCCGAACGGATACTTCGGGACTCAGGACATGCGGCAGATCAGTTCGTGCGATCTTTGGACCGAGTAGTCGCTCACTGTGCCTTGACGCCACTTGCGCGACAGGCCAACGGCGCTATTCGGAGCCGTGATTGGCAAGATGCGGCCTCGGCGACGGATGAGGAGTCCGCCGATTTGGCTCTGCTCCTAGCGCTGGCTTGGCACCAAGTATGGATCGACGATGATGGGCACCGGAATGTCCGCCCGACCACTAGTTTCGCGGAGTCTGCGACGCTCAATCGCGCAAAGAGATGGGCATTACTGGTCAAAACATGGCTTGACCTGCCCTACTGCCCGTCGCTAGATGACGGTGACGTCCTGCGGGCAAGGGCTGTCCCGGACATGCCGATGATTCGACGCCAGATTCTTCGTTCCGCTCAGTCAGCACCACTCACGAAAATCGGCGAGTGGCTGGCATGGTATCGACCCCGTCGGTCCGCTTCTGCTGAAGTCATGTTGGCTACGTTGGCGGAGGCCCGATCTCTGGGCCTGATTACCGTCAACGGTGCGGCGCCGATCATTGGTGATCTCTTGGCGAAAACCCCGGAAGAAACTGACTTGGCAAACGTTATGAGCGCGATAATGCCTGAGGAACTGCCGGATCTAGTACTGCAGGCCGATCTCACCGCTACGGCGCTCGGCCCCCTACCCAGAGACGTCGAGCAGCGACTGGCCCGAGCCGCCGACTGGGAATCGACCGGCGCAGCTGCAGTCTTTCGTTTCACGCCAGATTCGATTCGGCGGGCGCTGGGAACTGGTGAGGACGCGGAGGCTTTGCAATCCTGGCTAGCCAAGCACTCCAAAACCCCAGTACCTCAAGCACTCAACGTGCTCATCGACGATAGCGCCAAACAACGATCCAGCATGGTTGTGACGGAAGTGGCGTCGGTGCTGAGTTGCGATCCAGCGACTGCTAGTTCTTTGATTGCGGCCCCAGAATTGTCCGATGTTGGTTTCGTGGAACTGGCACCAGGCATTCTCGGTGCTCAGGTCTCGTCAGAGGAGCTCGCACTGCGGATGAGGCAGCTAGGTCACTTCGTAGCGGACACGGTTGGAATCGGGGCACCGATAAAGAGTGAGCGACTCCCTACTCAAGCAGGTTCCAAAGCATCTACTGCCACGCATCGCGTAATCAGTTCGTTGCGTCGCGTTGAAGAGAAGATTCATCCGGAACTACATCCTCCCGACCAGTTAGCCTCGCTGACACCTCAAGAACTTCGAGCAGTTTTAAGTGGAGCGTCACTTGCGCATCACCAATTATGGCTGCGCTTCAGTGATGAGGACGGCAATCCAATGACGCACTTGGTGGAGCCACTCTCCATGGACGATGGCGAAATCTGCGCCTATGACCTCACCAGCAATGAGATTCGAGTCGTTCCTATTGCCAGAGTTACATCAGCCACATCACTTAGTGACTGATGTGTGCGCATCTTGGTG
>JAOZTQ010000176.1 GCA_029939085.1 Candidatus Nanopelagicales bacterium | reverse complement strand
AGGAATCCACATCCGTACACAGTTCAGATGCGAACTACCCACACCCCCTTGGGACAACGACACGCCTATTTCCCTCCACAAACGGAAGTTATCCACCTCATCCCCAGTACCTACTGCTACTACTACCAATTTCCACCAATGAGATATCTCAGTAATTGCGTGTGTGGATACGACTGATCCAAGAATGGGTGAGCATGCAGTACAAACAACAAAACCCTGCTTGCAACGGCTAGCCGCGCGCTTAGTCTTGAGCAGGATGTGGCAGGATGAGCGGTCATAACTCGGGAGGGAATTATGAAGATCCGAGTCGAACAGAATGAACTTAAGCGCGCTGTTGGCTGGGCTGCACGCACATTGCCCAGCAGACCGGCATCACCACTTCACGCTGGTATTCGGATAGAAGCCGGCAGTGAACAAATCGATTTGACGACCTTTGATGCGGAAACGTCCACCAGGGCTGACGTTGGGGCTGTGATTGATGAACCCGGAACGGTGATGGTCCCAGGTAGGTTGCTGGCCGAGATCGCTAAAGAACTACCAAGCCAACCCGTTGAGCTGACTCTGGACGGTTCACGTCTGAGCATGCAGTGCGGACGTTCTAGTTTCGGATTGCCGACGTATCCACTGGATCAACAAGCGGAACTACCGCAAATGCCCGAGCATCGAGGCGTTGTGGACGCGGAGACTTTTGTTGAAGCCATAAGTCAGGTTCAGATTGCTGCAAGCCGTGACGACCTTCTGCCGCCACTGACCGGCGTACGAATCGAACTCAGTGATACCCACATGACTCTGGTAGCCACCGATCGGTACCGACTGGCAATACGAGAGTTTCCGTGGCGCCCGAGCGGTAGCGGAAATGAACTGAATGCGCTGGTCAAAGCCCGCCAGCTCGGAGATTTAGCGCATTCACTAGATCCCACGGATTCGGTCAAGGTTGCATTGTCAGATGAGGAGGACGGACAGATTGGATTTAGCCTCGCGGGACGTGAACTCATCACCAGAGTCCTGCACGGTGAGTTTCCGGCCTATCGAGCGTTACTCCCAGACTCGTCAAGTTCGCGGGTAACAGTGGCGACTGATGACCTGATGGCGGCAGTTAAGCGAGTCAAAATCGTGACTACCGAACGCAATACGCCCATAACCTTGACGATTTCCGATGATGAACTCCTGCTCCGGGCCAGTGGCTTTGATGATGCTCTGGCGGCGGAGTCCATGGAATGTCGACTGGAGGGTGAATCTCTCAAAATCGCGTTCAACCCGGAACTGATTGTCGAAGGTTTGAATGCACTCAAGACTGATGAGGTCGATATTGCCTGTAACGGATCGAGTAAGGCAGCAGTATTTCAAGCGACTGGCGATGACAGCGGTTATCGCTATCTCTTGATGCCGATGCGCTTTAGCTGACCTGATGTGGGTCCGTTCACTTTCGTTAGTCGACTTTCGGTCCTACCAAAAGGTGGAGCTCGATTTAAGTCCGCAAGAAGTCATTCTCTGCGGGCCTAATGGCCGGGGAAAAACGAACCTAGTCGAGGCCATTGGCTACGTTGCCGGCCTTGAGAGTCACCGAGTCAGTAGTGATGCGGCACTTATCCGGAAAGACTGTGAGCAGGCCGTCATTCGACTCATCGCGGAGATCGCGGGGCGAGAAACCACTATCGAGCTACAAATCAATTCCGGCCGAGCTAACCGGGTCCAGGTCAATGGTTCAGCTTTACCGCGTACGAGAGATGTACTGGGAATTTTTCGTTGCGTTACTTTCGCCCCCGAGGATTTGCGTCTGGTCAAAGGAGAACCGAGCGATCGGCGCCGTTTTTTGGATGGCGTAATGGCCCAGGTGGCACCCCGGTATGCCGGGATTCGTAGCGACTTTGAGAAAGCACTTAAGCAACGCAATGCGTTACTTCGCTCGTCTGCCGGCATGTCCGCGGAGGATTTTTCGGCGTCGGTGCAGGTATGGGATGACCGTTACGTACCACTTGCAGCTGATTTGACCTGGGGACGGTTGAATGCAGTTCGTCGGTTAGCAGAACCTGTGACATCGGCCTATCGAGCAATCAGCCCTGTTTCGGATAGGTGCACCATCAATTACATCTCGGCGGTTCCGAACTTGGTAACTGCGCAAAGCCTGGAAGAGATTCAGGATCTTATTGCCAACTTCCTAGTCGAACGTCGAACAGAAGATATGAGACGTGGTGCGACTTCAGTCGGTCCTCACCGGGACGATTTGGATTTGCAGCTGAATGGCATGCCTGCTCGAACACATGCGAGTCATGGCGAATCGTGGTCTTTTGCTTTGTCGTTACGACTCGCTGCATTTGAGACCCTGACAGAAATCAGCGGTGAGCCACCAGTTTTGATTCTCGATGACGTTTTCGCTGAACTTGATGAAATGCGTAGATCCCGTCTTTTGGCTGCTGTCGCGGAAGCGGATCAGGTATTCATCACTGCGGCAGTTGCAGCAGATATTCCAGATGGTGTTGTCGGAGAACGGTGGCAGGTAGATGCCGATGAAACGAGTCACATTGAGCGGACATCGGCCTGATGAACTAGACGTATGCTGTTGGCCATGGCTGATGATTTGGTAGATCCGGCTGCTCAGGCTCTTGCCCGAGCCCGATCTGTTTCGGGATCTAAATCACGGCGCCGTTCGATAACGCCAACGCATTACAGCGGAGCAAAGCCAGATGATCGCGACCCAGGTGCATTAGGCAGAATCATCGATGATTGGGCTCGCAGTCATGGTTATAGTGATCGCCTCGCTGTTTCCGCATTACTCGATCGTTGGGAGCAGATTGTTGGCAGTGAAGTGGCAGCACATGTGTCGGTGGGTGAATATCGGCCCACAGATTCCGGTGGAACAGTCATTTTGAACGCCGACTCACCTTCGTGGGCACTTCAGATGAAATACCTTAAAGACACGGTTCTGGCCCGTATCCAGGAGGAAATCGGGCCCGGTTTGGTCAGCCAAATCAACATTGTCGGACCAAAGGAACCAGCTCGAAAAGGCGGAAGACTCCGTGTTCGGCACGGTCGTCGGTCACCTCGGATCTAAAATATCGCCCTCAGAAGCCCCACTTTTTATTGCCGTAGGGGGAGTAATGCCAAGGGGTTAATGTCCGGAAAACTACTCTCACGGCCCCGTATGGTCAGTAGTCATCCAAAAGGACGGTAGACTAGTAGCACTATCGGGGACCCCAGACGTTTACTTCCCAGTAAGACGTCGGCCCCCATTATGCCTAGGAGACTCGTTGTCCTACGACGCAAGTGCCATCACAGTACTCGAAGGTTTGGAAGCGGTTCGTAAACGTCCAGGAATGTACATCGGCTCAACTGGTGAGCGTGGTCTGCATCATCTGGTTTACGAAGTAGTCGACAACGCCGTTGATGAAGCTATGGCGGGCTATTGCGACCAAATCGATGTGGTCTTAATGGCTGACGGTGGTGTTCGAGTCACCGACAACGGCAGAGGGATCCCAGTCGATATTCATCCAGAGGAAGGTCGGCCGGCAGTTGAGGTCGTAATGACTGTCTTGCACGCGGGCGGAAAATTTGGGGGTGGGGGCTACTCGGTATCTGGTGGTCTTCACGGCGTAGGTGTTTCGGTAGTTAATGCGTTGGCACAGCGGATGTCAGTAGAAGTACATCGGGATGGGGCCATTTGGCGGCAGAGCTACACCGGGGGAGTACCTGACGAGGCACTGGCTGAGTCCGGAACAACGGCTGAGTCAGGTACGACGATTGAGTTCTGGCCGGATCCAGAAATATTTGAGACAACACATTTTGACTTTGAAACACTTGCTGCCCGGTTTCAAGAAATGGCTTTTCTTAATAAAGGACTGCAGATCGG
>JAOZTQ010000175.1 GCA_029939085.1 Candidatus Nanopelagicales bacterium | reverse complement strand
CTGCCAACCAGGACACAATCGAGTTCTCTGAGGGACCCGAGCTTCGCATTACCTCAGCAGCTGAGTTGCGGGTCGAGGGTATGACCGTTGAATGTAATGACCCCGAAACCGCGGCCAAAGTTCTTTCAGAAGCTGGACTTGAACGCATTGACGGCTCGAAAGTCGCAGTTGGGAGTTTGACGATGGATTTGATTCACGTCTAATGCGGCGCTCGATTCTTCATCGGCTCAGGTTCACCGCAACTGCCTAGTCACACCCATCGACATTCGGGTTTACCAGTGCGTACGGGTCGCAATTAACTGCTCGACCCAGCGCAGCAGCGCATCAACATCGCAGGGTTTATCCAGCAATAGCGACGCTCCCGCTTTCCACCCCGACCAGGTCAATTTTTCATCACGGATAACTTTTGCATTGCCATGCGCCGTCAACATAATGATCGGCAACCGAGAGCCCTGTTGGCGCAGTTGCTGGACAACGTCAATACCGTGCATACCGGGCAACATGTGATCCAAGATGACCAGATCAGGCGCGTGATTATCGATCTTAGTGAGTCCGGTAGGCCCGTCTGTGGCTGTGGTGACGTCGTAACCGGCGAAGGTCAAGACGTCAGTAAGCAAAGTAAGAGTCGTAATGTCGTCGTCGACGATCACGACTTTGCGCCCAGGTGTCTTCATCCCATTCAGACTCCCGGAATCAGTAGGATCAGTCGAGAAGGGCCAACTGAGCTCCGGGCAGGCAGGAATGCTTTGTCCGGTGGTCTCCCCAACGATCGTCAAAAGTTCGTCTGCATGGAATGCTTTTGGGATTATCTGAGAGACTCCAGCCGTTACCAGCGGATCGCTCAACTTCGGTTCAGCCGCGATTGAGAGACCAATGACTGGCAAGTGGGGTCGCAGGTACCTGAGATTAGCGATGACCTGCGAAACCTCGGGCAGATCGGGCAGTGCCACGTCCAGCAGAATCAGGTCCGCCTCACGATCCTGCATTACTGCTGTGGCCGTAGTCGCGTCTTGAGCCTCTAAGAGTGCCCACTCATCAAGCGGCAGCAGAACATCCCCGATTAATCTCCGAACCGCAGGATCGGTATCGATGACTAATACGTTCATCGGGCCCGTGGGTCCTTTCTAGCGAGTACGGCATAGATCGCCATATTCAACCATCGGCGATAACTCGCTTCGAGTTGAGCCTAAAGCCATGGAACCGCAGAGTGTGGGAGGCACACGAAGATATTGCAGTCTCCAGGAAACCGGGCAGTTGACGTAGCCTGAGCTCACCCCCAGGTAGTCGGTACCGATCGGCCCGTTTAGTCAAACCGTGTCAGCACATGCGCATCGCTAGGGTTGAACTATGGCCGATCCTTCAGACGATGCTTTGCCGTCACTCGTGAGTGCACTCTCGGATGCGGCTACTAGCCGGTGGCAGGGTCTGGGTGATCGACCAGCAGCACGGCCAGGAGCCCAGATTGCTCCAGATGTCTTCGAACTCACAGGTGCTGGAGTAGGTGAGACCGAAGCGCTTTCGCGATTCTGGAATGACATAGCGCCACACCTCAACGGAGGAGTCGGCCCGCACTACGCCGGTTATGTAACCGGCGGGGTTACGCCAGCCGGATTGATCGGTGACTGGCTTACCCCGATTTTCGATAACAATGCCGCCTTCAACACTGACGGTGCAGCTGGACAGTTTGAAACTGAAACGATCGCGATGCTTACTGAGCTTTTTCGCCTGCCAGCTCACATGGGCGGAACTCTGACCACTGGTGCCACGACTGCCTCAACCGTGGCACTCGCAGCAGCTCGTCAATGGGCCGGTGAACAACAAGGTATCGATAGCGCCAAGACTGGTTCGCCGTACGGTCTGGCCGCTTTATCCGGATCAGCTCATTCCAGCATCGCCAAGGCAATGGCGGTGACCGGCCTCGGGAGCAATAACGTCATTTCAATACGTACCCAGCCGGGGCGGGAATCGATTGATCTTGACGACTTGCGCCGGGTGCTCGCAGAACGTGCAGATGCGTCCACCATCGTGATTGCTAACGCTGGAACCGTCGTTACAGGCGACACCGACGACATTGCCAAAATCCAGGAACTTCGCGACGAGTTCGATTTCTGGCTTCATGTGGACGCCGCATTTGGCGGTTTTGCAGCGCTGCTGGCATCAGATCAGCGGTTGATGGGTTGGGAGCAGGCGGACTCCATCACGATTGACTTGCATAAGTGGCTGAACGTTCCGTACGAGAGCGGTTTGGTGTTACTTCAAGACGCGCAGGTACTTCCCCGAATTTTTGGAAACACAGCTAGCTACTTTTCGGGTGAGCCTCAACCCATGGACTTCGGTTTGGAGAATAGCCGTCGGATGCGCGCCTTACCCATCTGGCTCTCACTGGCAGCCTACGGTCGTCAAGGTATTGCGGATATGGTGGCTCGCAGCGTCAGCTCAGCTCACAAATTTGCTGAGATCGTTACCGCCGACCCCCGGATATCATTGGCTGCCCCGGTCCACCTAAATGTCGTTGCACTTACTTCGGATCACGTTGATGTGCACGAACTTGGTTCTCGGTTGGCCGCTTCGGGAGCCGGTTTCCTAACACCGGCCAAGTTTGAAGATCAACCTGTTCTTCGAGCAGCTTTTGTTAACTGGCGAACCGACCCCGATGCACTTGCGCTAGCACTACTACAGCAACTCGACTAGCGACAACAGGCTCACTGTGGCGGCGGACCGCCACCCTGACCACCAGGTTGTCCGGCGTCAGCGATCTGCAGCGGATCACCGGTGAAGCACCCAACCGTATATGGGTACTCATAGGTCATGTGGTAGTGGTAGATGTCCTGCTGACCGCCATCCCAATCAACCTCGTGTTTGTGCCCGTGGCATTTGTCTAATGTGTCGTTAGACATCTGTTCGCCGCCGTCACCACGAAGCCCATAAATCCCAAACCCGTCAAGTATGTATCCCAAAAGAGGCGAATGTTCATCGCCAGAGCCGTCGTCCAAACATGTTGGGTTCGTGTGGTGGTGGTAACGACCGTCTAGCTCTGGATGGCCCCAACATTCATCCAGGACTTCGTGCGCTCCAGCATCACGCCCCATAGCGTCGAGCGCATTGAAAATTGCAGCCCCATCGAGCGAGATACCGATGGTGTTCATGGGAAGACAGGTGGGCTCTTTTGCCTCGGTTGGCGCCGCTGGCAGTTTCCAATCTACTGACTGCTTTTCGATTGAATTCGGATTGCGGTCGTACTGGTAGGCGGGGTCGGACTCTTGCACCGGAAACTTTCCGGTGGGTTGATCGGGTAGCCCGTTGCCGCTAATGACTCGGTTGTCACCCTTAGTCTTAATGGTCAGTTTCGCATCTGGCCATTTCACCTTGCCCTCAACTTTGGCCTTCTTGTCCATATTCCACGTATCACCGGAGATCCACGGACCATCTTCGCTAGCGCCGCCGCCATTAAATGTGTCGACGCACGACATTACGTAGCCACGTTTCGGCTTATTTGAGATGTTTCCGTCCCCCAACGGCAATGCTTTGACGTTGGTATCGGAGTTCATGGTCTCATCAGACTCGGTTGACGGAGACTCAGATGTTGCCGGACTTGAGGAATCCTGATTGTCAGAATCACTGCTGCTACACCCGGCAATCAGAAGCAGAGTAGCAACGCCAGCGGCGATGGGAACAAGGCGACGAGATGACATTTTCACAGCCTAGCCACGACAACCTCGGGATTCAGTTCCTGCACAGCACTACGGGTGATGGGGACGGACTGAGTCTCCGTTGCGCGCCGAGTTCTAGTCCGCCAATCACCCGCTCGCCGGACACCTCCGACCGAACCTGAAATCCGGCCACTGGACGTGGCTGTGGCGGGGCCTCTCCG
>JAOZTQ010000174.1:2010-3926 GCA_029939085.1 Candidatus Nanopelagicales bacterium | reverse complement strand
AACCGCCTGCGATCGTGAATCTAAGTCTCGGCGGACCTAAGTCCGCAATCAATAATTCGGCGGTCCAGCAACTGGATCAACTCGGCATCCTGACCGTTGCTGCTGCGGGTAATGAGGCAGTAGACGCATGCGCTACCAGCCCTGCGAGCGCACCAGATTCACTAACGATTTCCGCGAGCGATCAGTCAGATGCGGTCCCAACGTTCAGTAACTTCGGTTCGTGCGTAGATATCTTTGCCCCGGGTACCGACATCACTTCGCTCTCGCTATTTGGGCCCCCGATACAGCTGTCCGGCACCTCAATGGCGGCACCCGCGGCAACCGGCGTGGCAGCCGTCCTCTGGGAGGCAAATCCGTCAGCGACACCAGCACAGATTCGAGAAGTGATCGTAGGCTCGGCCACCAGCGGTGCACTACAACTGACCAACGCCCAATCGAACTCTCCCAACCTCTTGCTCTACGTCGATTCACAAAAACCTTCACTATCGGCGCCGAGCAAAGTGAAGAAACTCAAGGCCAAGGACATCAAGAAGAGCCAAGCAAAAACGAAATGGAAGCCGCCAAAAAACAACGGCGGTATCGAGATCACCAAGTACAAGGCTCGCATCAAAGAAAAAGGCAAGAACTGGAAGTCGTGGAAGAAAAAGAGCGCAAAATCCGGCAAAACTTCTTACAGCAAGAAATGGAAAAACCTCAAGTCCGGAAAGAAGTACGTAGTCCAAGTGGCCGCAAAGAACGCAGTCGGCGAAGGCAAAACCAATAAGGTCACTTTTCGGACCAAGAGCTAACTCTTCAGGCTCCTACCAAATCCGGACCCGTTGATCGGGATCCCGCCACATATCGTCGCCTGGCTGAACGTCGAACGCGTCAACAAAATCATCATTGTTCACCAGTACGCCTTGCACCCGAAATTCGGGTGGTGAGTGCGGATCTATCGCGATACGTCGAACAGATTCCTCAGGTCTAGTTTTTGCCCGCCACACTTGTGAATAACCGATAAAGAAGCGCTGCGCCCCCGTCATGCCGTCAATCACGGGCGGCTCCTGACCCTGTAAGGACTTCATATAAGCGCGGAATGACACCGCAACCCCCGAAAGGTCCGCAATATTCTCGCCCAGAGTTAACTCCCCATTGACCGGGTGACCTGCAACTGGCTCATATTCGGCATACTGCTGAACTAATGCCGTCGTTCTTTCGGCGAAAGCTTGATGGTCTTCCTCGGTCCACCAATCACGTAGATTGCCGTCACCGTCGTACTGACATCCCTTGTCATCAAAACCATGACTGATCTCATGGCCGATCACAGCACCGATGGCGCCATAGTTCACCGCATCGTCTGCCGCCATCGTAAAGAATGGCGGCTGCAAAATCGCAGCGGGGAAAACAATCTCATTCATCTCTGGGTTGTAATAGGCATTGACCATTTGAGGCGGCATAAACCATTCCTCGCGATCTATCGGACCACCCAGTTTGGCCATGTCACGATCATGCTCGAACTGCGCTGCGCGAATGAGATTGCCGATGAGATCGTCGGACTCGATGATCAAAGATGAATAGTCACGCCACACGTCTGGATAGCCGATTTTGCTGCGGAAAGTAGCCAATTTTGCATGTGCCTCAGCCTTTGTTTCCGAGGACATCCAGGCCAAGGAATCAATCGACTCGGCAAATGCATCGATGAGATTTCCCACCAACTCCAACATCCTGGCTTTATTCGCGGGCGGGAAATGCCGCTTCACATATTCCTGCCCGAGCGCCTCACCAAGCGCATCTTGCACGACATCGACGCCACGCTTCCACCGAGGCCGCTGCTCTTGAACACCCGTCAAGACTGTTCCGTAGAAGGCGAAATTCTGCCGGTCCAATTCCTCTGGCAGAAATGGCGCAAAGTGACTCACAAGATGGAACTTCAAATA
>JAOZTQ010000174.1:0-1910 GCA_029939085.1 Candidatus Nanopelagicales bacterium | reverse complement strand
GCGTACTCAGCTTTATCGGCTGGGATATCGAACTCTTCAAGCCACTGGCCGTGCCACGCCCGATAAAAGTCATCCTGCGGCCGTACCGCTTCATCCCGCCCAGACAGGTCGATTCCAGAAGAACTTGTTGCAGTCATGCGCCTAGCCTATGCGAGGTGAGTCACAAGATCATTTTTGGCCACGGTGCCCGAATGCCGAATCACTGTGGTGCCCCTAGGCTGCTCATGGGACACGGGTCAAGGAGGACACATGTCAGCTTCTATCCCAGCCGAGGGCGTACCTGAAGGCAGAGTTGTTGGGGCGGACGGTTACGCCGTCGGAAACAACGGTGACTACTTCGCCGTTGGTCGTAAATGTCGTCACCTGCGCGCTGACTTGGCACAGGGATCCATCGACGAAGATGGCTGCTTGGTCTGTCCGTGGCACCAAGCAAAATATGATGTGAACACAGGTGAGATGACACAAGGTCCGCAAGGAATTTTCGCCAAAATCCCCGGTCTCGATATAGGCTTCAAACTTTTGACAAAGGTGCTGCCACTCAAACGTGGGAAGGTAACGCAGCTAAACAATGACCTGATCGTTGAATAATTTCCCCGCTATCGACCCATTGGTCACTGGGGTGAACACACCCTATGCGCCAACTATCGAATGAAATCCAGCGGCTGACTCGACTCTCTGGCTCGAACAACTAAATTCGCAGGATGACGAATCATTACCGCGAGGCCACTTCGGAAGCAAAACGCGCTGCATTGCAAGCAATGGCTACCGTTGCCACGCTCAACGGCACCCGAGAACCAAAAGATACGACGCGCAGGATGATCGAGTCGGCCGCGGTGCAACTATTTGACCTCAAGCCTGAGGATGTTGACTACGGACCAATCAGTTCCGAGGACTTTGCGGCAGCAGTTCCCAGCAACGATCCGCAGACTTTGTTGATCAACCTCATATCTCTCGTCCCATTCGCTGACGAGGATTTGAAGCCTGAGGAAGTAAAGCTTGTCGACTCATACGCAGCCAGCCTGAACGTCAAACCGGCCATTGTGACCGACCTGAATCGTTTAGAAGATGACCGATACAAGTTGTTCGTCTACGACCTCGTCCGACGTGAAACACCCATTTTCTTAGGCACTAACAACAAGTGGGCCGAGATTCACGAGGCCGCACGAGAGCTGCGATTTCACTTCGGCGATAAGACGGCAACCGAACGTTATGAGCAGTTGCAGGAACTACCCGAAGGAACTCTAGGAAACACCTTCTACCGGTTTTACACCGATCGAGGTTTCGCTTTCCCCGGTCAAAAAGATTCGCTCGGCGAGACCATCACCCGCCACGACTGCCTCCACATTTTGTCCGGATGCAATACCGATGCACCCGGCGAGATAAATGTGGCTGGCGTGGAGACGGGAATGGTACCCGGCGGGCAGGGCTCGCAAATGTTGGTAGAGGTCATGGTCCTATTTCAAGACGACATTTTGCTGAAACCAGATAAGGCTGAAGGTGTCACCGCACAGTCAGATGAGATGGATCCGGAAAGCATGATGATGAATATCCGCAAGGGCCTAAATATGACCAAGGATCTCTTCAAACGGGAGGACTTCGATTTTTGGGGTTCCGTACATCGGGATCTGGAAGATCTGAGACAAGAAGTCGGACTACAGCAGGTCGACGGGTATGTAATTCCGCCACCTCCACCGCAAGAAACTGCCGCAGCGATGCAGGATGGCGATGCACCGTCCTGATCTGGATTTTCCGCTATGACCGAGTTGGGTTGGACCCGCTATGGAAACCCGGCTTACTAGTTGCGGGACTCTCAGTCGTAACAGCGGCGTTACAGCAAATCCGAAACGGCGAGAACTATTCGGTCGACTCCTGCTCGCCTTCCAGACAACGTTTCAGGATCTTCGCCAACT
>JAOZTQ010000173.1 GCA_029939085.1 Candidatus Nanopelagicales bacterium | reverse complement strand
ACCAGCAAGTCGCACGAATAGGAACCAACTGACTGCGACAAGTCCGGACAGGAGTAGAGCTCTTACCAATCGGCGACTCAGCTCATGTACGGGCTGAAGTCGCTGAACTCTCATGGCGGCAACTGCTGCTCCAATCGCAACCAAGATGGGCAACATCGCCGTCCAGTCGGGACTCTGGGTCGGCAAGATTTGCAGTATGGGCAGATCCGGCAGTGCCGGTGCGCCGTCGGAGAATGGGGAAACCGTTTCGTTTCCTATCGAAATACCCGATCCGACAACGTAGGCCCCGGCCCAGACAAGCAGATTCGGCAGATAAGCCAACTGCAACAGGATCAACCCCACGTGTTCACCCGTCGTCGTTGCAACCGCACTCTGCGCTGATGCGACCGCATCCCAACTCGCGACGAGGCTAATAACGATCACGGCTGTACCGAGTAGGAACGGAACCGCCAACGCCCAGGTTGCACCGATGAGGATTGGTGAACGGGCACCTCGTCCGGTCTCGCGCCGCCAACCCCACCAACCGCCCAGAGCAGAGCACAGTAGGGCGGCGATCGTTGCAACTAGTACCGAAAACTGTCCATTTCCCCAGCCCAGGGTTATGACGATTACCCCTGCGGCGTATGTTCCAAGACCAAGCAGCACGGGAAAGCGAGTGCTCGAACCACTCTGGCGCTTGAGAAATCGACCAGCACGACGCAGCGGAAGCAGACAGACCAAAATCAAGCCGACGGGTAGTAGCGTCACCACACCTGCCGAGGTGCTGAAACCGATGTGGTGTCCTACCAGCCACAACCACGGAGCCACCGTAGCTGGCTGCTCGACTTGACCGATGATCGCTAATAGCAAGCATATAAAGAGACCTACGGCCGCGGCCCAGATCGCAGCAAAGACCGCGGCTATCGGTACCGGGAGTCGGGGGGCTTTGCGCGTCAGGAGGAGCAACCGAATCATCGCAACCAAGTAGCTTCGCCAGCGATGTCGGGGAGGGACCATTTCCAAGGCTTTGGGTACCAGTTCGCCTAACTTGCTCGATTCATCTTGCGCGGGCTGAGGATCGGTGTCGACATTTTCTAACGAGTCCTCAGGCACGTCGGTCAGTCCCTCGGTCTCGACGACGTCGGGAACATCCGCAATCAAGGGTTCCTCGCTGGACTCCAATTCGGTCACAGCCGCTGAGTCTTCCTCCGTGCTAGGCGAGCCTTCGCTTTTCGGACCCCGAGACAGCAACCGGCCGACGGCGGCGAACGAACGAGATCCTGGCATGGGCTGATCGTGTCATCCATTCGACGTTTCAGAGCGCAGCGACGCGGCCGCACACGCTATCGGGTCATAATTTTGCGCATCAACTCGGCAGTCTCACTCGGAGTTTTGCCGACTTTGACCCCGACGGCCTCAAGCGCTTCCTGCTTCGCTGCTGCGGTACCAGCTGATCCGGACACGATAGCTCCCGCGTGGCCCATCGTTTTTCCTTCCGGTGCCGTGAAGCCGGCAACGTAGCCAACTACGGGCTTATCCACATACTGCTCGATAAAGGCTGCTGCCCGTTCTTCAGCATCGCCACCGATCTCACCGATCATGACGATTGCATCGGTCTCCGGGTCGTCCTGGAATGCTGCGAGGCAGTCAATGTGCGTGGTGCCAATGATTGGGTCACCACCGATTCCCACACAGGTCGAGAAGCCGATATCCCGTAACTCGTACATCATCTGATAGGTGAGAGTGCCCGATTTACTCACGAGCCCGATCCGCCCCGCTTGGGTTATATCTGCCGGAATGATGCCGGCGTTGCTCTGACCAGGAGAAATGATCCCTGGACAGTTTGGCCCGATGATTCGGGTGAGGTCGGCATTCCGTGCGTATTGAAAGAATGAAGCAGTGTCATGCACTGGGATACCCTCGGTAATGACAACCGCCAGGGGAATCTGGGCATCAACCGCTTCTTCAACAGCTGCCTTCGCGAAGCGCGGTGGCACAAAAACTACCGAAACGTTGGCGCCAGTCTCTGACATGGCTGCAGCGACATCATCAAAAACGGGAATACCGTCGACCTCTTGGCCAGCTTTGCCCGGCGTGACTCCAGCCACGACCTTGGCTCCACTAGCCACCATGCGACGAGTGTGCTTCGTGCCCTCTGATCCGGTCATTCCCTGGACCAGAATCTTGCTGTCAGAGTTAAGGAAGATTGCCATTGCTATGAGCTCCGATCAGGATCCGGCCAATTCAGCTACCCGACGGGCAGCTCCATCCATGGTTTCCACAAGTTCGATGACGTCATGCTCTGCTTCCTGCAGAATCCTGCGCCCCTCGGCGGCATTGTTGCCATCAATCCGGCAAACGATGGGCTTAGTTACCTGCTCACCCTTTTCAGCCAGCATGTTCAAGGCGCCAACGATGCCATTCGCCACCGCGTCGCAGGCGGTGATGCCGCCAAAAACGTTCACAAATACGGCCCGCACCGAAGGGTCATTGAGAACGATATCGAGGCCGTTAGCCATGACTTCGGCGCTGGCGCCTCCGCCGATATCTAGGAAGTTAGCCGGCTTAACGTCGCCAAAGTCTTCACCGGCGTAGGCGACTACATCTAGCGTTGACATGACCAGACCGGCTCCATTGCCAATGATGCCAACTTCTCCATCCAACTTCACATAGTTCAGATCTAGGTCCCGAGCGCGCAACTCAATCGGATCGATACTGCTGGTATCTACCAGATCGGCGTGGCTGGCATGCCGATAGTCGGCATTCCCGTCGAGCGTCACCTTGCCGTCAAGCGCTAAGACTTTGCCGTCGGGGGTTTTGACGAGTGGATTTACTTCGACGAGGGTTGCGTCCTCACGAATCATTACGTCCCACAGTTTTTGCAGAACCTCCGCTACCTGCTCGGCCACCTCATCGGGGAATTTGGCTGCTTCGACGATTTGCCTGGCCCGTGCTGCATCGACACCTTCAATGGCATCTACTCGGATCTTGGCTAGCGCCTCCGGGTTGGTAGCTGCGACTTCCTCAATCTCGACACCGCCCTCAACCGAGGCCATCGCTAAGAATGCTCGCTCCGCCCGATCAAGTAGGAAAGAAACGTAGTATTCCTCGGCGATTTCGGCCGCTTCCGTCACCAATACGCGGTGAACCGTATGGCCTTTGATATCCATACCAAGAATGTTTTCTGCGTGGCCAGCCGCTTCATCTGGATCGGCAGCGAGCTTCACTCCACCCGCTTTGCCTCGTCCACCGGTCTTGACCTGAGCCTTGACCACGACAGTGGTCCCGATCTTGCCGGCTACTTCTGCCGCCATCTCAGGTGTAGTGACTACTTGTCCAGGCACTACGGGCACGTTGTGCTCGTCAAACAAATACTTGGCCTGATACTCGAACAGATCCATCTGAGGCTGCCTCCAGTTCACGGACGGTTGCAGCGTACCGGCGAAGCCTCACTGCTTTAACGCCCGGGTACCCTTCGACTTACCCATCAAGCCGTTAACCAGCCCTACAGCACCCAAATAACCGTATGGAAACAACTCGATGTATTCAGCAAGTCCTTCACCGCACAAGCTAGATTCTGCTCTACGGTGATGAGCCGTGAGTGAGGACCTTGGGCCTGAGCGTTCCGCATCAGGTTATGCAATGGATGCAAGCTGCGAAACGCTTACTGGGCTGGTGCGTTCGGCCGCCCGCAGGCACGTTATCCGCGCAAAACGAGCGACCCGCCGTAGCGCAACTTCTGTGTTCAGCACGAGTGGTGTTCGCGGAACCGCCAAGGAAATTGCCTGGTTGGCCACACATATCGCGATGTATCCGCTTGGTCTGGCTGAGGAAAAGGTTCGAAAGGAAGCAGAACGCCACAATCTTGATGGGCTGCCACCTGTCCAACGGGGGCTCTTTATCGGTGACGTTGAAGCCGCTGGTACCCCAATCATCTTGGTGCACGGTGTCAT
>JAOZTQ010000172.1:1723-3947 GCA_029939085.1 Candidatus Nanopelagicales bacterium | reverse complement strand
ATGATGGGGCATACTTGACGCTGGAGTTACGCACACGTTTACGCACACGTTTGCGCACAGCCCCCCGCGGGTGTAGTTCAATGGCAGAACTTCAGCTTCCCAAGCTGACAGTGCGGGTTCGATTCCCGTCACCCGCTCCGCGCGAGAATGCCTCCGGTTCACCGGGGGCATTTTTTCTTTGCAAACTCCGTTGATTGAGTCCACGGGGCGGTGATTTATAGCGGTTTGGCTGCGAAACGCATGAATTTCGCGCCAAATCAGGGTTAAACCGGAACCTCGACATATGGTGTCGGCATCATGATCATTTTGATGGCTCGACTGGGAGCCTGCCGTGCTGGGTGAATCCGATACTGAACTGCGCATGCGGGATCATCCGGATGTCCTTTCCGTGTGTCGCTGGTTACCGCAGCCGTTCCCATTTGGGGCCTTCTCGGGGCAATACGATGTGGTTCACGCTTCAGGACGTCAAGCCCTCGTGAATCTATGGATGTCTTCGGCGCCGGTGCACGAAGGTGACTACGTGGGTCCACCCCGAGGTGGTCTAGTGCCGGGGCGGTTTCCGGACTACGACGTAGCGATGCCGTCAGGTGGTTACCTCCGCATTCGGGCCGGAGTTCTGCAGGACTGGAATGACGAACGTACGCCAGTAGAGCTCATCCGAGCGGATGGTGATGTCTACGTGGCAGAGGCCTACGGACCTTCCGCGCCATACTTGGTCGAGCATTACCAAGCTATGACCGAGGATGATCGCCTGAACGCGTTGGCGACACTTCGTCGTCGCAGAGTCTCGGTGGATGGCCGTGCTGCCGGCGATCTTGATGATGGCCGGCCTTCACCGCAACGCACATATGAGTCGCGGGCGATTGCACAGTGGGTCGAGACATCACGTGCTCCCAGTCTGTGTGAATGTCTCGTGGCCGAAGACGGTAATGCTACGAAGCGAACCGTGCGTTCACGCCAACTTCCGACGTCGTTACTTTCGCATGAAGTCATCCCGACTGTCGTCGGTTCTGGGACAGCGGAGCAGGCGAGTGAAGTGGTTCTTCGCCTCTCGAGTTTGTTGGCTGGGCCAGAACGCATCGGGTTAGTAAACGCCGCGGAAGCTGAAGCACGCAGATGCGCAGAAAGTGTGTCCGGCTGGCCAGATCAACCTATTACTGAAGAGGCCGTTGCAATGGTTGCGGCGCAGGCCCTGCGCTGGCATGGTCTCGAAGTCGCACCTCATTTGCCCTTTTGGACGTTAGGTTGGATTTTTGTGTCGAGTCCAGTTCTGGATGAACTACTTGGCGGAGACTCACTGACTCGACGAAAGTTGCGGCGGGATGTTCTCGATCGAGCTGATCAACTGCGGATGAGACGGGTCGCTCACACCTGGGCCATGGCCAATCATGCGGAGCAGCAGCTGGATCTGGCCTCGCAGCAAAGACCCGAAGAACTCCTGACCAAGATTGCCACCGGCGATGGACAAAAGTCGGATCAGTACCGAGGCCATGTCGTGGATGATGACTACCAACAGACCGTCGAAAGCATGATTGCCGAGTTGGCCTCACAATAGAGGTATGAGAAGTCTGGAAACCGATGTACTTGTTGTGGGCGCGGGCCCTGCAGGATCGGCGGCTGGTGCCTGGTGTGCCCGGGCGGGCCTGGACACTCTAGTCGTGGACGCGGCTGATTTTCCGCGTGATAAGCCCTGTGGCGATGGATTAACGCCACGTGCTGTGGCGGAAATGCGGCGCCTTGGCATGTCGGAATGGTTGAAGGACCGACCAGCCAACTGGGGATTGCGGGCTAACGGCTTTGGCCAGACCTGGCACCTACCTTGGCCGGGCGGTTCGATGCCGACCACCGGTAGTGCCGCCCCCCGCACAGAGTTAGATGCAGCTTTCCTTGCAGTGGCAGAGTCCAGTGGGGTCCGCTTTCTTCCTGGGGCAAAGATTTCGCAGGTGGATGTTTCAGACCGATTGCATGGAGTTGAGGCCATAACGCCGTCGGGTCCGTTGTCGATCAGATGTCGGCGCGCAGTGATTGCAGATGGGGCCAGGTCCCCGGTAGGCAAAATGCTGGGCCGAGAGTGGCACCGGGAAACGGTCTACGGAGTCGCCGCTCGTGCCTACGCAAAAAGTGGTCGAGCAGATGATCCTTGGATTTCGTCACATCTGGAACTACGAGGTGCTGCCGATGAAATCCTGAGCGGTTACGGCTGGGTCTTTCCGCTAGGAAGTGG
>JAOZTQ010000172.1:0-1623 GCA_029939085.1 Candidatus Nanopelagicales bacterium | reverse complement strand
AATGGGGAAGGCATCGACTACGGCTTGGAGACTGGTCGGCTTGCTGCACAGTCATTCGCAGCTGGTGGGGCTCTGACACAGCCCATCGGACCGGAGTGGTCGCACCTGCTGACCGAGCACTATGGCTATGCCTTTTCAGTCGCCCGCAGATTGGCTGGACTACTGACTCATCCTGACCTTCTTCGACGAGCGGGACCGGTAGGGATGAGATCCCGATGGTTGATGACCGTGGCACTGCGACTTATGGGAAATCTAGTGACCGAAGAGGACACTGACGCTATTGCCCGGATTTGGCGGTACGGGGGCAGACAATCGGTACGCATCGATGCCCGACCACCATTTGCTGCCTAGTGGTCAGTGGAACTAATGACCTGATTCGTGCCCTGTTGTTTTGCTTCGCGTAACACCTTTTCAGCCTGCGATACGAGAGCGTTTGGATTTCCATCCGCACAAGCTACGCCGATACTGGCGGTCACTCTTCGGGGAACGCCGAGGGAGTCCATGTCTGCGCTAGCTATCTTGCGTCGGATTCGGTGCGCAGTCACTAGTGCTTCACTCAGTTGCTCATGGTCGAGCATGGCAATAAATTTGTCGCCGCCGTATCGAACCAAAAGACTCTCACTATCGAGTTCACGTGCGATTAGGTCTGCAACAGTGCGGAGTACCCGATCACCTGCGTTGCGACCCGCGAGGTCGTTGATCTCTCGGAAGGCGTCCATATCGATCATCAGTAATGACCAAGGACCTGAACGGTTCCAACTTTGCATGGCTCGTCGGTTGCCGGCACCGGTTAGCGGGTCTCGACGCAGATTGGTCCGCAGCTGCCGGTTCATGAGCAGTTGCTCACGAAGAGCCAAAATCCGCCGGAGCGCGGAACTCAGTGGGTCACGAAGCGAGTCCACCAAATCCTGCAATGCAGGTTCGCCCAAAACGCTCGCCGATTGCCGGGCGAAGCGCAGGTCCAAAACAGTTGGTACGGGATCGGAAAGTTCTACCCGCAAGGTCATGTCGTCGGGTTCGGGAACTTGGCCGAGGGCTGAGCCGAGCAAGCCAGCGCGGCCGCCGAGTTCCCACCAAGTCTCATCTTGACGAACGTAAGCGCGTAACGATGTGACTCGGGCAACGGGGGCAAGCGCAGCCAAAGCGCGACCTTCTAGAGCGATAGGAGCCAACGTTGTGAGGAGAACATGGGCAACGGCACTCCGTGCAGATTCGTACCGGTCTGGAAGCTGGGAGTCGACAGATTTTTCAAACTGTCGGGCTCCAAAGGTACGACCGCTGAGGGAATCGCGAAGTCGAAACTCGAAGGGCGCCGCAGCATCCAACTCGGCGGTCAGACGCCGACCACCGACATTCACAGATCCACCGCTGTCCAACGTCAACACAGGTAGTTGGACACCGTAGTGACTAATCGTTGGTTCTAAATCTGATGACGTCACCAAAGTGACATCCGAACCGAGAGTTGATTCCAACACCGGCAGTGCGCCCATTACATCGGGTCCGGCCGAACTCCCGGCGACCCACTTGATGTCCAGTGATTCGTCGATTGCGGTTAATGCTCCTAGGATTTCGGGCCAAGTGATCTGTGAGCCGGGGTTGAACAGCAGGCAGCCATTGTTCCCT
>JAOZTQ010000171.1 GCA_029939085.1 Candidatus Nanopelagicales bacterium | reverse complement strand
GCTATGGCTTTGGCAATGTGGTCGCCCTCGTCGTTAGTTTGGGTGAGTTCGGGGTTCTCTTTGTCCTGCCGCTGTGGATTCAAGCGGTGCATGGTCTCAACCCGTTAGAGACCGGGGCCATATTGGCCTTTTTGGCAGTGGGTGCCATCGTTTCAGGTGGTCTCGCACGTAAGGCTTCAAGCCTCATGGGTCCGACCCGAGTGGTCCGGTTAGGAATGATTCTGGAAGTCGTGGGCATCTTGGGGATTAGTTTCACCCTCGGGGTAGATCGTAATCCGTGGTGGCTCGTGATTGCGCTGGTGCTGTACGGCCTGGGAGTTGGCTTTGCCTCCGCACAGTTGACCAATGTCGTATTGGCTGACGTTCCGCCACTCAAGTCCGGACAGGCTTCAGCGGTGACCTCAACCTTCCGGCAGATTGGAACAGCACTGGGTACCGCCGTTATCGGGGCCGTCCTATTCACTGGGCTGGGTACGATCCTGAGTGACACGTTGGCGGAAGAAGCGGGGATCTCGGATGGAGATCGCGAAAAAATTGTCAACGAGGTGCAAAGCACAGCTGGACAAGCGATCAGAGGCCTAGAGGAAATCCCTGGCCTCAATGTTGTCGTCAAGGACGCTAAGGAGTCCTACACCGAGGCTGCTCGTGATGCGGCTTGGGTAGCTGGAGGCATGGTCTTTGTTGGTCTGCTGGTGTCCTTCGGCCTACCCCGCGACAGAAAAGAGGACTACCAGGAGCAACCGACCAAGACCACCGATGCGTGACTCATTCGGCTAGGGCCGTCGACACCACGGATCGCGCTTCTTCTTGGATTCGAGCGAGGTGTTCCTCACCTAGGAACGATTCCGCGTAGATCTTGTACACGTCCTCGGTTCCGGACGGCCGCGCGGCAAACCACCCGTTCTCGGCGGTGACTTTGAGTCCGCCGATAGCCGCGTTGTTGCCGGGTGCATTTGTGAGAACTGCAGTAATCGGTTCCCCGGCCAGTTGTGAAGCAGTCACCTGACTCGGCGCGAGTTCCTTGAGTTTTGCTTTCTCTTCTCGGGTTGCGGGTGCGTCGACTCGGGCGTAAATCGGGTTGCCGAAGCTACTCGTGTATCCCTGGTAAATCTGCGACGGACTACTCCCGGTCTTTGCCAAGATTTCCGAAGCCAACAACGCCAAGATGATCCCGTCTTTATCTGTCGTCCACACGCCACCGTCACGGCGCAGGAACGAGGCGCCCGCCGACTCCTCCCCGCCAAATCCGATGGAACCATCTAGGAGCCCGGGGACGAACCATTTGAAGCCGACCGGCACCTCGACGAGGTCTCGACCCAATGAGCCCACGATGCGATCGATCATGGAGGAACTCACGACCGTTTTCCCGACACCTGCCGCCTGGGGCCAGCCGTCTCTATTCCGGTAGAGGTAATCAATCGCTACAGAGAGAAAGTGATTTGGATTCATGAGTCCAGCATCCGGAGTCACAATCCCATGTCGGTCCGAGTCAGCGTCGTTACCGGTCGCAATGTCGTATTGCGTAGCC
This sequence comes from Candidatus Nanopelagicales bacterium, assembly GCA_029939085.1. Lineage (GTDB taxonomy): Bacteria > Actinomycetota > Actinomycetes > S36-B12. The sequence goes on along the minus strand of JAOZTQ010000171.1, from coordinate 2,449 downwards.
TGATCGATGAGTGACGCCATCGCGTTGGGACTGGAGCAGTCCATCCGAATCTTGCCGTCCCAATCCAGAGTCATGAACCGCCAGGTTGGATCGACGGCCGGATTCACAACCGTCAGATTTAAGTCATGCGCCTCGCCGATCGCACCCCAGTATTCGACAGCAGCTCCACCCAGTGGGTCGGCGCCAATCCTGATTCCTGCGGCCCGAATAGCGTCAAGATCTACAACGTTTGGCAAGTCGGAAATGTAAGTATCCATATAGTCATAGAGATGGACATGATCGGATGCAGTGGCCATCGCGATTGGAGTTCGTTGTACTCCAGCGAGATCATTCTGGAGGTATGAGTTGGCCGCGTCCTGAATCCAGCCAGTGATCTCGGTACCGGCAGGACCGCCATCGGGCGGGTTGTATTTGAAACCACCGTCCATGGGTGGATTGTGAGAAGGCGTCACCACTACGCCATCTGCGCGGGCAGCATCTGACTCCGACTTCCCAAGGTTGTGACGCAAGATAGCGTGGGAAATAGCCGGGGTAGGGGTGAAGGAACCCCTCGAGTCGATTAGCGTCACGACACCGTTTGCGGCGAAAACCTCGACCGCGGTCGTCCAAGCCGGGTCACTGAGGCCGTGGGTATCTTTCCCGATAAACAGTGGGCCCGCGATACCTTCTTGTCTCCGGTAGTCGCAGATGGCCTGTGAAGTCGCTGCAATATGGTCGTCGTTAAATGCGCGGTTCAACGCGGATCCTCTGTGCCCGGATGTTCCGAAGGCCACCCGTTGAGTGGGTTCCGAGATATCTGGGTGAAGTGAGTAATAGGCGGTGATTAAGCCGGCGATATCGGTAAGGTCTGCTGGCTCCGCCTGGGTTCCCGCTCGCGGGTGGTGACTCATGTCAATTCTCCTCGTTTGGAGTACATGCTTGCCGGAGCCGGAGTGGTGTTGCGAGTTGAACAGCCGATGAAATTTCGTGACCGGGATTACCGCACAGGTCGCTTCACGCCCGGGTAGGGTGGTCCTCAGAATGGCGAAGACTTATCCAGGATCACAGCCGCCCCGAGCTGACTCAGGGGTTTCCGAGACAGGCGCGGGTCCGTCACCGCGGGGTTTTCTTCGTTTCGGCCTTGCTTTGGGACCAGTTCTCACCTTCCTTTTATGTCTGGGATCCATGATCGTTTGGGGCGCTAACGGATCCCCAACGTTTGGCTCTGTCCCAGCCGTCCTCGTTGCAGTAGCCGCTGCCGTCTCCTTGCTCTGCGCCCTCGTCGTTCTCCGTTCTGGGTGGGTTTGGTCGTTGGCGGTTCTCCTCGGTGTTGCGGTTGCACTGCCGACTATCGCCGGAGTCGTGCACGACTATCGCGGTACCGACTGGGTTCCTGCCGCGATGGGGCTCGCGGTTGCCGCCACCGTCTGCACGGCCTTTACATTTGAGCCCAGCAAAGTGCGGACTGCAGTATTCGTATCGCTCGCTGCGGTGGTGTGGCTGTCGCTGATTTTCGGTGTCCTCGCGAATGCGGGTGTCGACGTCAATGGTCTCTACACCAACAATAATCGGGAGTTTTTCGGCCTTTACCAGTTGGCCGGAATTGCAAATCACCCGAATATTTTGGGCCCCCTGGCTGGACTGGCACTCCTTCTCCAATCGCTGGCCTTACCGGATTTTCGGGATCGACCCGGGGTTCTTGTGCTGGCGCTATTTCTTGGGCCGGTAGCGTCAGCCACTGCTTTATTTTGGACACAAAGTAAGAGTGGTGCTTTCGAAACTGCTCTTGCACTCTTTTTGGTGCTAATCGCAGGATTCTTACGCCACCGAGTTGTGTTTGTGGCCGTCGTTGTCTCGCTCACGTGGATTGCCGGCGCGTTCTTGCCGGTAATAGGTAGAGCGGATCCCGCAACCGTTACTCCCGAGAATCCGCCCTTTTTGAAGGACACCCTGACAGGACGTTGGTTTCCCTGGTTTGTGGCGGAACAAGAGTTTTCGTCCAATGAGTTACTTGGCGTTGGCCCATTCGCTTTCAGTAAACCCTTCTGGAAGCAATACCCGGGCGACTCCTATTGGGAACCCAGTCATGCACACAATCAAATATGGGAAGCCATGGTCTTACTCGGACTGGTAGGCCTGGTCCTGTTGGTTGCGGCGCTGTTCGTAGTCTCGCTAACTGCAGCACGAGTGCGTTTCGCTGATCGTGGCTGGTTAGTTGCAGTCGCAGGTGTCACATTCTCCGGAATGGCGGTAGAAGTGGTTTTGGGTGTTAATGCCGCATCGGCAACTTTCTTGCTCCCGTTGCTGTTGGCGACGGTTGCAGGTTGCGCTTGGCGCATGCATTTGCAGGAGATTCCCCGTATTAGTCGACGATAGTTCGCACAAAGCGGGCGGGTCAGAGGTGGGTCCTGATCGTGGATTGCGTTATCGTTTGCCTGTTCCCGAGTAAAGGAATGGAATGCACCGTTCA
>JAOZTQ010000170.1 GCA_029939085.1 Candidatus Nanopelagicales bacterium | reverse complement strand
CGAAGAAAGCCCAAGACATCCGGCAATCCGTCATCAAGGTTGCTCGCAAACAAGTTGGCAGCAGTTACGTTTTCGGCTCTGCCGGACCGAACTCTTTCGACTGCTCCGGTCTAGTCCACTACTCCTACCGAAAAGCAACCGGGAAATCTCTTCCCAGGTCCTCACATAGCCAACGTGCCGCACTCAAAGGAGTAAGCGCGAAAAATCGCAAGCCTGGCGATTTAGTTTTCTTCAATGGCAACGGCCACGTCGCCATCTATATCGGAAACAACAAGATTGTTCACGCGGCCAGGTCAGGGCGAGGTGTACGAATCGACAGCATCAGCGGCTGGTACCGCAGCACTCTGAATGGTTACTCACGCGTAGTGCACAAAGTCTGAGTTAACCCTCGACTAGAACGTCATAGGCTCCTCGGCATGTGCCGGGGAGCCTATGCTTTTCCGGAACGAATCTCGGCCAGCCATTCACTATCGGATCGATCATCTACCTGCGCCCTGCCCGACGACACTTCCAGTCGCTGCGCACCAGACCTCGGATACGAACCCAGGAAAAGAATATCTGCGCAGACACGCCGTAACCCGATCAGAGCTTCACCAATTCGGGGTTCGGCGACGTGCCCCGCCAAATCAACCGAAAAACAGTAATCGCCCAGCGCATGACGAGTCGGTCTGGACTCCAACCGGGTCATATTTATATCCCGAGTAGCAAGCTCCGTGAGGATCTCCAACAGCGCTCCCGCTCTATTCGCATAGATGTAGAGCACCAGACTGGTCTTATCTGCACCCGTAGCTGCGGGCAACGGGCCAGGGCGCACGATTTTCACGAATCGGGTTTCCGCCTCACGATTATCTGCAATATCGCTAGCCACAACTTCCAGTCCGTAACGTTCTGCCGCGGCAGCTGTTCCGATCGCGGCATCGAAACTTGGCGCTTGTTCGGCCGCTAACCGTTGTGCGGCGTCGGCTGTCGAATCCGTATGGGTTACGTCGGCGTCAGGGAGGTTTTCATGTATCCACCTTCGGCATTGAGCTGCCGCATGCGGATGGGTCGCCACCACTGCGACTGACTCGTCCGTCACGTCCGGCCTTCGCATCAATACAAACCGGACTGGAATCGCAATTTCCGCTGCAATTCTCAGTGCCGGTTCCGCCGCCAACTCATCGAGCGTTCCCGAGACCGAACCCTCAACAGAATTCTCGATAGGAACAACTGCGCCAGCAACCGACCCGGCGCGAACCTGACCCAGAGCAGACATCACGGATGGAGCTGGGTGGATCTGATTTTCAGCGGAGCCGGGCAGCGCCAGTGCTGCCATCTCAGAAAATGTCCCCGGTGGGCCTAGATAGACGAGTTCTTCGGTCACGACAACGATGTCCGATTGGCATTAACGATGGCCTGCTTCTCCTCTGGAGAGAGTTCGCGTTGTGAACCATCCGTCGGTGGCGGAACTTCCTTGATGTAGGACCGGGTCTCGCTACGTCCATGGATCGTTGTCAAAACTAAGCCGCGACCATCGTCATCCAAAACTGCGGCACTGAACGATAGCCGCCCACCTAAATCTTCAAATGCGTCATAGCGCACGACCGCGACTCGGGACAACGAACGTGAATCGGAGTTCAGAGCCGCAATTTCTTTCCGCAGTTCGGCGATCTCTTGCATCGACCCTGATGAGGACATTGCCGACTTCTCCGAATCCGTGCGTGATTCACCTGAATCCGACAGCCACTGTCGAGCCCTCCGCTCGACCACGTCAGCGCGTCGCAACGCCAATACCCCGACGCCCAACGCCACCAAAGCCAAAATCAACGCAACTACGTCCACTCGGCCAGCCTATCCGCACTAAGGTTCATGTCATGCCCTCTGATGACCCAAGCGTGGCAAACCTGGGATTCGCCAAACTCGATCTTGATCGAATGTCCCGTACCGGTGATCCCGAGACCGTGTATGGAGCCAGTAAGTCAGCCGAACAAATTATTGAGATATTGAATCGATTGCGAAAAGAACATCCTCAGCGAGCAGTCATGGCTACGAGGCTTGAACCCGAGAAACTCGATCAGGTCATGGAAGCGCTCGAAGATAACCAGGTAATCAGAGATGACACGGCCCGGGCGCTAGTGGTGGGGCCAGTGCCTGAGCCAACGGGCACTGTGGGAGTCATTTGTGCTGGGACTTCAGATCTACCCGTAGCGACAGAAGCGGCACTGACGGTTCAGGTTCATGGCAGTGCAGCAACCGTAATCTCTGATGTAGGGGTGGCCGGGATACATCGAATTTTGTCAGTTCGCGATCAACTGTCTGATTTCGACTGTCTGATTGTTGTTGCAGGCATGGAGGGCGCTTTACCTAGTGTCGTCGGGGGGCTCAGCGGAACTCCACTGGTCGCTGTGCCTACTAGCGTGGGGTACGGCACTTCCTTCGGCGGTATTTCGGCGTTGTTGGGGATGCTGAATTCGTGCGCACCCGGCGTCGTCGTGGTCAACATCGACAACGGCTACGGTGCCGGCGTGCATGCCGCCAGAGTCGCCCGCGCGACGGCACCTCAGTAACCCTGAAAGCCCTGCGCAATTAGCGGTTCCCTACTTCTCATGCATCAGACCACGTTCTGGGGGCTGATCACCCTACGCTGTGGTCATGCCTGACCTTTACCTGGACGCAACTCTGGGTGTCTCCGGTGACATGCTGCTTGCCGCACTAGTTGACGCTGGAGCGGACACTGCCTTCATTGAGCGCTGCGTGCGACTTGCCGCACCCGAGGCCAGCATCTCCTTCTCAGAAACGCACCGGCGAGAGCAACGAGCACTCCATCTAGAAGTCTCAACCAGCACCTCCGATATATCGAGAACGTGGGAAACCATTCGATCTGAACTATCTGCTGCTGGACTACCGACTGAGGTGCTGCAGCAAGCTCTGTTGGTGTTTCAAACCTTGGCTGAAGCCGAGGCCGCAGTTCACGGGACCGACATCTCATCAATCCACTTTCATGAAGTGGGAGCGACCGACGCCCTAATCGACATAGTTGGCAACTGTGCCGCACTTATTTCACTCGCTCCCGGCCGCGTCACATCAAGTCGTATTGCTACTGGCACTGGCTACGCGAGTACGGCACATGGAAACTTACCCGTCCCAGTACCGGCCGTATCGGAACTTCTGGCTGGGACTGGCGCGGTTATGGTCACCGGACCAGCTGAGTTTGAAGCTTGTACGCCAACGGGTGCGGCACTACTTGCAGTCTGGACACAGGCTTGGTCTGATGGACCGACCATGAGGGTGGATCGGATCGGCGTAGGTGCCGGCTCACATGATCCAGCGGGACACCCAAACATCACCCGGGTCTTCGTCGGCGAAAGCACGGACATCGGGGTGAGCCTTAATGACGAGACTGCGGTGCTATTGGAATGCAATATCGACGATATGGATCCGCGACTCTGGCCCACGATAATCACTTCGCTTATGGCCGCCGGTGCCCTCGATGTTTGGCTGACCCCTATCTTGATGAAAAAGGGACGGCCTGCCCACACGCTTCATGTCTTAGCCAACTCACAACATAGCGATGCCTTGATCTCCCTGGTCATGAAGGAGACCAGCACGATTGGATTGCGCAAGAGCAACGTCGATAAGATCTCTTTAGACCGTCGCACCGAAACCGTTGAGGTGCTCGGTCACCCGGTCCGTGTCAAACTCGCATTCCTTGGAGACCGGCTCACGAATGTCCAGCCGGAGTGGGAGGATGTCGCAGCGATCGCTGCGGTCACCGGTGAACCAGCTAAAGACATCTTGACGAAAGCGACCTCAGCCGCGTCACAAAACTGGGAGTAACCACAGGCGCGAGACATTGGCGCAACCAACAACTTTTCGTTCTTTCGCCTAGACCATTGCTGGCATCCGAACCATGGATTACTGTTTGCATTGTTCGAGCGTCGCTATATCCCCCGTTGGCGGCGCTCGAACTCGTTTCTCGATGGGAACTCTAACCAAAACATT
>JAOZTQ010000169.1 GCA_029939085.1 Candidatus Nanopelagicales bacterium | reverse complement strand
GATCCGGTTGGGGAAAGGAAACAAGATCGGAATACCGCTTCGAGTACCACTACCACCTGCGAGAACATCGGGCTCCGCATGGACTAGACCAACAGTGCCCTCTCCCACCGGCACCTGCCAATCGATCAAATTGAACCCAACCTCGGGAAAGAACGTGGCCCTGGCTCCACCGGCACTTGTCACTTGGACCAAAGTTCCTGGTGGATTCATCTGCAACCGGTTGCCTTCACGGTCGGTGACCACGACATCGTTCCCAGTGGGATCTATCTGAACAGCCATAGTTGGACTTTAGGCAACCTCGAGCCCCTATGCTGCTCCGATGTCACATTTACCGGCCCCGATTCAGCTGCCAGGACTGCAAGAGCCGATAACGAGGCGTTCGATGTGGCGATGAATCGACTAGTGAGAGACGCTGCGGTAACCACCGCGGACCCTGGTAATCGCTGAGCTGGGCCCGGAACTCGTGCGCTCTAACAGCAGACTCACTTCGAGCAACCGTGACGTGTGCGTGAAACTCATGATCGTTCGGCCCAAGCCCTAACCTGCGGGTGAGCCCAACTGCGAGTCGCTCTAACCAGGCCGCATCCGAAAGACCTGCCCAAAGCGCGGTATTGAATTGCCCGCTACTCGCAATCCGAACTTCAGTCGCGTCGGCAGTCCGAGCCGCAGCCGCGGCGGCCCGACAAATCCGCTCGCGCTCATTCCGGGCTTGCTGACCCAAAAAAGCGATCGTGATGTGCCAGTGTGATGTCGGCTGCCAAGTGATATCAGCACCGGCGGAGGTCCGCATAGGTGCGATCCTTGCCCTCAGATCTGCCCGGGCGTCCGGAGAAAGCCAGAGCGCTAGAAACAGCCGATCATGGTGAGACATGTGGCCTCACTCTGATGAGCGTCACAGTCATGCTGAGATTGCGTCCAACTGCTCGCTGATGAGTGTGGAAATTCGGGGTGACAAAGCAGGACGGAGGGCTTCGTACATGGACCGGTAATACCATCGAGTTCCATCGGCCCCACCGGAGAATCGGTCGAAATGGGCCTCGCCGTCAAGATTAACTCCCATTGCCGTGGACCTTAGATTGTGCAATTTGTCGCAAGCAATCACCAGACATGCCCCGGGATCCCGGATCTGATCACCATCGGCACTCGTCGCAAGTGCGTTCACCCGTGCAATGTGGTCTTCCTTTCGGGTTCGCCACGCTGGCTTTTGGTCCGGATTAACTTCCAAACTATCGCTGGCCAGTCGGACAACTTCAGCAACTCGATCGCCGAACATCGCGCGAATCTCGTTCAGCTTTGGTTCTCCACCCTGATCTTCCGCAACATCGTGCAATATCGCAGCAATCACTAACTCCTCGATCTCATGATTGAGCCGCTCATCACCCCAACCCTGTTCCAAAACCAGCGCGGCAACTGTCATTGGATGGCCGATATAGGGCGTCTGTTGCGGATCCTTGCGCACCTGCGCTGCGTGCTGGGTGGCAGCGTAGGCAAGAGCCATAGGAAGCCGGACGGAGTAACGCGAATCAGGTGGCATGACCAAATCGGCCGCTCCGCCGGGATCGTCCGATGACTCCATTTCAGACGCTTCGCTATCTAATGACACGCCTTCACGGTAGTGCCGACAGCACTTTCTCGCGATTGCTGCGCTCTGGAGGTTTATTTGCCGCGCAAAGGGATAGGTACTAAATAACGGACCACGAAGGTGGGCATGAACCCTAAGGAGACACAATGAACCGGAATGACCTAGGAACTAACTTCGCTATCCACGATGAAGATCGCGCCATCTTGGCAGAGGTTGTCGGGCTGTGGACCTACTGAGAGGCGAGCGTCAAATCTAAGGCACTCAAGATCTTCGGCTCGCGACCCGATATTCAAGCCAACAGCACAATCGGAGGTGAGCAGAATCATGCCATTGGCTTACAAACTGGCTCTATTGGGGATTGGCAGCGCTGCTGCTATGACATTGGGAGGCGCTTCGGCGACGGCGGCATTACCTAGCGAAGAAGTATGCGCTGAGCAAGTTCCACATGAAGTAGTGCTCCCCAGCGCGGACTCCATTACGTCTCGGGTTGAGGCGAAAGAGGCTGCTCGCGAACAACACTCCCTTGTGCAGAGTTCCTTTCGAGTCTCGGTTAAATGTGCGCAACTAGATTTCCGAAACGCGGTCCGCGATAACCGCGCGGAACTCAAGGAACGGATGAAGTCGTCAGAAGACAGGTCAGTAAAGAAGGCTGCGCTACAGCAGTACCGCACCGATACCGCAACCGCACGAGCCGACCGGAAGGCCGAAATCCGATCAGCGGTCCAAACCAAACGTGCGAGCAAAATGACTGTGAGGGCTTGGGTCAAAAGCGTTTGGCAAGAGTTAAAGCCACGCCCCGAATCAACTGTCTAGCTTGGTTGTTGATCAGTACGCAGCTGTAGTCGGCTGACAGAGCGGTCGCGTCGACTCTGGCAAATTGGATGCAGTAGCGGGCCCGGTAGTCTCACTGTGTGCGCCGTCGACGCCCGCTCGTGCTTTTGGAGTCCGCCAACTTGGTGGCAGTTACCTCCAATGCGTTGTTGATGCTGACGATTCCATGGCTCATCTTGGAACGAACTGATTCCCCCTTAGCGGCGGGGGTCGCAGGAGCGCTTACGGGGCTTCCCGGGATATTGCTGGCACCTATTGCGGGTGCGCTCGTCGACCGCTGGGGTCGGAAAACCGTTTCAGTCGGTTCAGACATCCTTAGTGCGGTTTCGGTCGCGCTCTTTCCACTAGCGGACAGTCTTGGTCTACTCGATCTTTGGCTGATCTTTGTTCTGACTTTCTTGGGCGCCGCATTTGATCCTGCTGGCTATACGGCTCGGAAGGCGCTCATTCCTGATACAGCTCGAGCCTCAGGAATTGATCTCAACACAACCAATGGCATCCACGAAGGCATCTTCATGGCTGGCTGGGTGCTGGGACCCGTCCTTGGCGCGGCCGCGATTGCCACCGTGGGCGCGGTATCCGCCATGTGGATCAGTTGTGCCGCGTTCTCACTTGCCGCGCTGACGATCTCAATGTTGCAAGTTCCCAATCGAGTCGCACTCGAGGCGTCCGGAGAAACCATCTGGGCCGAATCACTATCCGGTCCACGAATGCTCATGCGGGACAAAGCCGTCTGGGCCATCACATTGGCAGTCGCAGTGATGTTGCTGGTGTACATGCCTACCGAGACTGTGCTTCTTCCGGTCTATTTCGAGGGTTTAGACCAACCAGGAGGGTTCGGCATCATCATTAGCGCGATGGCTGGCGGTGCCATGATCGGTGCTTTCGGGTATAGCCGGATCTCTCGCTACGTTACTCGACGCAAACTGGCCCTTCTCTGCATCATCGGAGCCTGCATTGCCTATATACCGATGGCTTTTCTTCCCGCTCTTTGGCTTTTCTTACTCGCTGGATTCTTGCTAGGTCTCGCCTGGGGTCCACTAGAACCACTGTTGAACACCCTGATTCAGGAACGATTCCCAGTGCACCACCACGGTCGGATCTATGGTGTCCAACTAGCTCTGTTCTATGCAGCCCCGCCCCTTGGTGAATTGGCGGCCGGAGCATTCGTCACTATTTTCGGTGTTCAGCCAGTCTTTGTCGGCATCGCAGTTTTGCTACTGGTCACTGCAATCTCAGTAACCCTAATTCCAACATTGCAAGACTTGGATCGGGATACCGCTGAGGTAGAACACTGACCGTTGCGGCGGAAAGATCCACCGCAACCCAGCCGAGGGACGCCTTACTGTCCTGGTTCAATCTTCTTGCTGGTTTCATCAGCAGCATCGGAGGCAACCTCCGCCGCCTCTGATGCGACCTGTTTCGCTGTATCGGCCGCGGACTCAGCTGCAGTTTGAGTTGCATCGGCCGCATCGGCTGCAGCCACTCCAACCGAGGCAGCCGCATCTGAGACTCGTTGAGCGGCTTTATCAGTCATATCCGCTGCATTTTGCGCGACCTCACCCACACCA
>JAOZTQ010000168.1:2150-4035 GCA_029939085.1 Candidatus Nanopelagicales bacterium | reverse complement strand
GTCGTTCTTGAGGTGGCCGCTGACGCATTAGGACGCTACTTGCGGCATCTGGGTATGTCCACCGACGGCCTGGAAATCCGAGCTGAGATTCCGAGTTCAGTGCGCAGCAAGGATGAAGGCGGTGACAAAGGAAATATTTTCGTTGTACTTGCTGTCCAGTTACCCGTTGACGAAATGCCGCCGCCGGAGCGTTACGAGGACATCAATGACCGAATGCGCACCGTCAAACAGTCCGGCATCTCAACGGCAGTGGGCACGATCCTGAAAGCTACAGATTTCCTACCGCCAACGCTTTTGGCTCAAACTTCTCGGTTGGTCTTCGGTAAACAGTTGTTTAACGTGCTCATTAGCAACGTTCCCGGCGTTCAGTTCCCGGTTTATATGAATGGCAGCCGACTGATCGGGCTCTCCCCACTGCCCTGGGTTGGCCCCCAGCAAGCACTGTCAGTCGCGTGCATCTCGTATAACGGAACTTTGAGTTACGGCTTCATGTACGACCGTGAAATCGTCACCGACGGCGACGTAGTGGCACAACTATTCGATGATGCCTTCGACGATCTCAAAGCATCCGTATCCGGTTGATGTGACGGTCGTAGTCGACTGATTTTTGTCGCGATGTTTTTATTCGAGGTAGTCGCGTAAAACTTGCGACCGGCTCGGGTGCCGAAGTTTGGACATCGTTTTGGATTCGATTTGCCGGATCCGTTCGCGAGTAACTCCGTAGACCTTGCCGATTTCGTCTAATGTCTTCGGCTGGCCATCGGTGAGTCCGAAGCGCATCCGAACCACACCGGCCTCGCGGTCTGACAGGGTGACCAGCACCTGATCTAACTGCTCTTGCAACAAAGTGAACGAGACCGCGTCTGCGGGAACGATCGCTTCGGAGTCTTCAATCAAGTCTCCGAACTCACTATCGCCATCTTCGCCCAGCGGAGTATGCAGTGAGATCGGCTCGCGACCGTACTTCTGAACTTCCACAATCTTTTCCGGCGTCATATCAAGTTCCAACGCCAACTCTTCTGGTGTGGGCTCACGTCCCAGATCCTGAAGCATCTGTCGCTGGACTCGCGCCAACTTGTTGATGACTTCAACCATGTGAACCGGAATTCGAATCGTCCGGGCTTGGTCAGCCATCGCGCGGGTGATGGCCTGCCGGATCCACCACGTCGCGTAGGTCGAAAACTTGTAACCCTTTTTGTAGTCGAACTTCTCAACTGCGCGGATAAGCCCCAAGTTGCCTTCCTGGATCAGATCCAAGAAGAGCATTCCGCGACCGGTGTAGCGTTTGGCCAGCGATACGACGAGTCGGAGGTTGGCCTCTAGGAGATGGTTCTTGGCTCGTTGCCCGATGCGGACTAACTGGTCAAGTTCATATTCCTGATCTCGATCCAATTTCTTCACAAAATCGGGATCCGCCATGCGCTCTTCTGCGAACAGTCCAGCCTCGATGCGTTTTGCGAGCACAACCTCTTGTTCGGCGTTGAGGAGCGGGACCTTGCCGATCTGCTTTAAGTAGTCCTTAACCGGGTCTGCGGTTGCACCCGCGACGGTAACGGTTTGTACGGGTTCATCTGTCTCATCTGTGTCTGAGATGACCAGCACCTCAGGACCCTTGGGCTTTTTGCTGTCGGCAGCTTTGTCCGACTCCTCAGCCTTGAGATCCTCCAGGGCAACTTTCAGATCTTCTTCGGCCTGCTCTTCAATTTTGGCTGCAGCCTTCATATCGACGCCGTCTTCATCCGAAGCGGTGGCCTCGGCAGCGGATGATGTTGCCTTCTTAGCCGTGGACTTCTTCGCCGCAGCCTTCTTCGGAGCCGCCTTGGCTGAACTCTTCTTAGCCGTGGACTTCTTCGCCGCAGCCTTCTTCGGAGCCGCCTTGGCTGAA